>JABUSV010000218.1 GCA_021442555.1 Pseudobutyrivibrio sp.
ATCCTTGTCTGTGCCCTGGCGCTTCATCATCTCAGCACACAGAGCATCATATTCCTCAAAAAGCTGTGGAAGATCCTCAGCCTTAAGTGCGTAGTCATCCGTCTCCTGTGCAACTACGGGCTCCACGGAAATCTGTTTGAAGCCTTCATCTGCAAGATGAAGAACATCCTTTGAAAAATCCAGATTATTACGGGTAAAGGTTCCACGGATATAATACTTATCCTGGCCACGGCTATTGGCAAGCTCCTTGAACTTAGGCATTACAACCTCGTAGCTTGGCGCCCCCTTTCTGAAAGGACGCATAAGATTGTGAATCTCAGGTCTTCCATCACAGCTAAGTACCACGTTAGCCATCTCCTTGTTGGCAAACTCCTGAATCTCCTCATTTAAGAGAACCCCATTGGTTGTAAGCGTAAATCTGAAGTTCTTGTTGTTAGCCTCCTCCAAAGAGCGGCCATAAGCAACCAAATCCTTAACAACCTGCCAGTTCATGGTTGGCTCTCCGCCAAAGAAGTCTACCTCCAGGTTACGTCTTGTTCCTGAGTTGGCCACCAGAAAATCCAGTGCAGCCTTACCTACCTCTAAACTCATAAGCTCTCGCTTACCACCATGATATTCTCCCTCTTCTGCAAAGCAGTATTTGCAGGCGAGATTACAGTCATGAGCTATATGCAAGCACATAGCCTTAACTACGGTAGATCTCTTGGTAAAATCAATAATACGTGGCTCGTAATTATCCTCTGTGAATAATGAGCCTTCCTCGATAAGTGTATCTATCTCACTCTGACACTGGAGCAAAACTGCTTCTTCTGTGTCCTGATGAGTTGCCTTCATCTCTTCAAACGCTGCTTCTCTACCCTTTTTCTGCCAAATATCCAGAAAATCGTATACTAATTCATCTACTACATGGATAGCGCCGCTATTAATATCAATGACTATGTTGTAGCCATTGTTCTTAAACTGGTGTATCAAAAAAACTGTCTCCTTGCTAAAATCAGCCTTATTGACTGATAAAATATACTTCCTCTTTTACGTCAAAGAAGACCGTCTTCTCGATAATTGAAGAAACGGTCTCTTTTTTGTAATAATAAAATTAGTTAAAGAACAGATTAGTTCTTGTGCTCACAGCTCTGGTTACCAACTGTGCAAGAAGTCTTGCATGCTGACTGGCATGATGTCTGGCACTCGCCACATCCGCCTTCCTTAACTGTATTCTGAAGTCTCTTGGTATTTAATGTCTTAATATGCTCCATAATATGTCTCCTTTTCTCTAATCAGGTTACAGAAACCCAAAATGATAGGCTAATTATACTACAGCAACCCGTATTTATAAAGTATTAATTCCTGTATTCTGGTATTTTAGGTGTCTGTTGAAGTTGCTTTTGTTACAACTGCTTTATCAACGCAGTAATCTATAGCTTTATCGCAGCGATAGATTGTCTTGATATAGTCCTCACCGCTAATGCTTCCAACGGTATAGCCTTCAAAGAATGCAGCCTCATCATCAGCCTTGTAACCGTAGTTCTCCATCATCTTACTGACATATTCTTTGAATTCAGTATCATCTACTTCAATACCAACTGTATCAGCAATAGCTTCGTATATTAATTCCTGACCCATGCTCTCCTCAAGACTTCCAGAAAGTGAGTTCATATACTCATTGGCATCAACACCCGCAGCCTCACAGAGCGCTGCAAAGGACTCAGCCCCGTAGCTTTGTGCAAGAGCCTCGGCATATACTGACACTCTGGAATCCAGTATTGCTGCTGGTACGCCCTTAACAGTACAGTTCTCGTTAATGCTGCTCATAACCGCATTGCGAATAAGTGATTCCTGCTGTTCTTCAAGTGTCTTTTGATATGTATCAGCCATTGCCTCCTTCATCTCATCTACAGTAGTGTAATCTGGGAAGTACTCTGATACATTTTCGTCTGTAATCATATCAAGTGTTGCCTTCTTTGCAACATAATTGATCTTGAATGTAAATACAACAGTCTGCCCTGCAAGTTCTGCTTTTCCATAATTATCTGGGAACTTTACATCACAATCGATTTCTTCACCCACTTCATGTCCCACAAGACCTGAAGTAAACCCTTCGATATATCCTGTTGTAGAATGAACCTCACAGTTTCCTGCAACATCTATTGTCTGATCCTCTGCAGAACCACCCTGAAATGGAACTCCATCCTGTGAACCAACATAGTCAACATTTACAATAGAATCCTTTGCTACCTTGGTAACACTGTCGTCTTCTACATACTGATTAGGGAGCTGGCTGATTATGTACTCATCCAGGCCCGCTTCGCTATTTAAGAATACATCTTCAACAGTAACCTCTATGCCTTCGAACTGCCCTAACTCTACATAATCCAATGCACTATAAATGAAATCTTCATCTGTGTATTCCGGCTTATCCTCAGCTGTCTCATCCTGCACCGCCTCTGCCGTATCTGCTGCATATTCGCTATCCTTTGTATCATCAGAGCATGCACACATTGACATGGACATAGCGCAGATAAGCAATAGTGATAATAGCTTATTTTTCATATATTCCTCCAAAAATTTGTCGTAATCTCTAACTCGTATTCTATGTTCAAATAAGCATGAACGTTTGTGAGTATAGCACAAAAATACCTCCTCGGCAATGCCAAGGAGGTCCTAATCATTCTTCCAAAATATGTTCCATTCCCATGCTGATTATGGTATGTACATGCTCATCTGCCAGAGAATAATACATTGACTTTCCTTCTCTTCTGGCATTAACCAGCTTGTTGATTCTCAGCTGCTTTAACTGATGTGATACGGCTGACTGATTCATCTCGAGTGTGTCGGAAATATCAGATACGTTCATCTCCCCTTCATGAAGCACATACAGTATTCTAAGTCTGGTTGAATCACCAAACAACTTAAACAAATCTGACAAATCCATTAGATCTTCATCTGAAGGTAAGTTTATCATTTTCACGGCTCCTCCTATAGATTCTTAACCCTAAGTGCTCTTATTGAATTTAAAACTGCAATCACCATTACTCCTACATCAGCAAATATAGCATACCACATATTGGCTATGCCCACAGCGCCAAGTATTAAACAAAGCAGTTTTACACCTATGGCAAAATATATATTCTCATATACCAGACGCATACACTTTCTCGAGATTCTGATTGCTTTTGCTATCTTAAGGGGATTATCATCCATAAGCACCACGTCAGCAGCCTCTATAGCTGCATCTGAGCCCATAGCCCCCATGGCAATACCTATATCAGCGCGTCCTAACACTGGGGCGTCATTGATACCATCTCCAACAAATGCCAGTCTTTCTTTATTTGCCTTGGTGGCAATAAGTTCTTCTACCTTTGACACCTTATCCTGTGGTAAAAGTTCACTGTAGACCTTATCTAAACCTAACTCTTCAGAAACCTCCTCTGCCACAGCCTTAGCATCACCAGTAAGCATAATAATCTCTTTTATTCCAGCTTTTTTTAGAGATACTACAGCTTCCTTTGCAGTGGCTTTAATCTTATCTGAAATAACAATATATCCAGCAAAGCTTTCATCTATTGCAACATAGCATACAGTTCCTGACTTTTGACTTTTTTCAAAATCTAGTCCCATAACAGACATTAGTTTGTCATTGCCAACTGCAACATTGTGGTTGTTTACTCTGGCCTTAATTCCATAACCACTTATCTCTTCAACATCAGACACCCTGGTCTTATCTATCTCCTTGCCATAATATGCCTTAAGACTCTTGGAAATAGGATGATTTGAAAAGCTTTCTGCACATGCGGCAACTTCTATTAATTCCTCTGCAGTAATGTCGCCTTCAGGCTTTACCTCTGTAACCTCAAATACACCCTCTGTCAAAGTTCCAGTCTTATCCATTACTACATATTTTACTTCAGAAAGCATCTCCAGATAATTGGAGCCCTTTACTAAAACTCCTTCCCGTGAGGCCCCCCCAATTCCCGCAAAAAAAGAAAGCGGAATACTGATTACAAGGGCGCAAGGACAACTTATTACAAGAAAAGTAAGCGCCCTGTATATCCAGGTTCTTGCATCCAAAGGATTGCCCATGACAAAGTTAATTGCCATAGGGAGCAACGCCAATGCCAATGCACCAAAGCAAACTGCAGGTGTATAAACCCTGGCGAATTTGCTTATAAAATTCTCTGACTTGGATTTTCTGGAGCTGGCATTTTCTACCATCTCCAGTATCTTTGATACCGTCGATTCCTCAAATCCCCTGGTAGTTCTTATTCTTAGCACACCTGACAGATTAATACAGCCTGATATGATTTCATCTGATGTCTTTACCTCTCTTGGAAGGCTCTCTCCTGTTAATGCCGCTGTATCCAAAGTAGCATTGCCCTCGATTACAATCCCGTCTATTGGAACCTTCTCTCCCGGACCTACCACAATCACAGAACCAACAGGAACCTGATTGGGATCTACCTGAATAAGCTTGCCCTCCGATTCAATATTGGCATAATCTGGTCTGATATCCATCAACTCAGATATATTCCTTCTGCTCTTACCAACTGCATAGCTCTCAAAAAGCTCTCCAATCTGATAAAAGAGCATAACTGCCACGCCTTCCTTGTACTCTCCTAAACATATAGCTCCAACAGTAGCTATTGCCATAAGAAAATTTTCATCAAAGACTTGTCTTTTCAGAATTCCCTTAACTGCTTTTTTAAGAGTACCAAAACCTATCACAAAATAAGGAATCATGTATCCTGCAAATCTGACCAAGGTCATATCATCTGGTATAAATGTACATACAAAAAGCAGCAAAATTGTAATTATTATTTTCGTCAGTGATTTCTTTTGCTTATTATTCATAATTCAATCCTAATAAAATATCTCACAATCATCTTCAATCTTCTTGCAGTTAGCAAGAACCTTATCCATAACAGACTTTACATCTGCTCCTTCTTCAAACTCCACAACCATCTTAAGTGCCATATAGTTTACGGAACAATCCCTTACTCCATCGGTATTTTTTGCGGCCTCCTCCATCTTGTTTGCACAGTTTGCACAATCTACTTCAATTTCATAAGTCTTTTTCATTTCTATACTCCTTTAATTATGTTATATATGAACAGTTATTCATATGTGCAATATACCTTTTTTATTATCACATGTCAACAATTTTTTTGATATAAAAGTATTTCATCAAAGATATATTTGCATTTATATAAAAAACCCTCAGCATAAGCTGAGGGATAAAATCTATTTTCCTATCATGGTTCCAGTCTGACCGCCTACTGCATTGCCCGCCTCTGAAAGCTTGGTAATAAGTGCCTTACGAATAGCTGAATCTCCAATAAAATCAACAGCCGCCTGAATCTTTGGCGCCATATCTGTCTTGCCGAACTCTCCAGCAGCAAGCATTGTATTAGCTTGTGCTACAGACAAATAATCCAATTGTTTTTCGTTTTCTGTTCCAAATCCTGAACATACCTTTGACACACCAGTAAGAATAACCAGCATGTCTGCGTTAACCTGATCTGCCAAAAGCCCGGCTGCAATATCCTTTTCTACAACAGCCGAAGCACCCTTGAGCTTGTGATCCTGTGTAAGGACAGGAATACCACCGCCTCCACAGGCTATAACAACCTGATCAGCCTCACAAAGAGCTTTTATTGCATCTATCTCTACAATCTCCATTGGCTTTGGTGCTGCTACTACTCTTCGATATCCGCCCTCAACCTCTTTGATGCGATTGCCCTTTTTTTCTTCTGCATCGGCTTCCTTTTCATTCATCACCCTTCCAATAAGCTTGGTTGGTTTGTAGAAAGCTTCATCATATGGGTCTACAGTAACCTGAGTGAGTACTGTGGCAACGGACTTGTATATCCCCTGTCCCATGAGTTCAGAGCGAATAGCCTGCTGTAAATCATATCCGATATATCCCTGACTCATTGCAGAACACACTGACATAGGAGTAGCTGTATACTCTGGGTGATTCTGATGAAACTCAGCCATAGCAGTATGAATCATTCCAACCTGTGGACCATTACTGTGTGTAATAACCACCTGAAAATCCTGTTTTACAAACTCAACAACGGCTGATGCAGTTCTTTTAATTGCCTGAAGCTGCTCCTCTGTTGTATTTCCTAAAGCGTCATGACCTAATGCTATTACTATTCTTTTTTTCATGATTAGCCCTCCTAACTAGATTATATATTAGTATTACACACAATGCACCCAAAAAGTCAATCCATACGTCTGTTATCTGACCAGAACGTCCCTCAACAAACAATTGTATCGTCTCATCAATAAGTGCCACCATAAGACATGAAAATACGGTAATCCCTACACCTGTTCTTTTACCCCAGTATCTTAATCCACAAACAAGAAAACCCAGGACTGCATATTCTGAAAAATGCGCTGTTTTTCTAATAAAATGATCTGTAAGACCTGCAGGAAAATGAAGGAAGAAAGCCACTTTGTTAAGAAGTTCTACTACTACACCACTTTCCTGAGATGATGCCTGTGCAGGAATCATTGAGTGTCCCCAGATAATGATTGTCCAAAGAATGGTTAATACTGCAAATATATTTCTTTTATTCATTATTCTCTAAGCTGATACCATCCATTCATAACAGAAAGATTAATATTGTAATAAGGATCGCCCTCTTTCAAAATCTCTGGCCAAGCCTTCTCAAACTTTTCTATCTCACTGTTAAATCTGGCTACCTTCTCTCCTGTATCCTCTAAACCTCTGGATTTCGATTCATAGTGATAGCATTCTGCGTGTGGATTAAACACTACAAGATATCCTGCCTGCCTAACCTTGAGACAATAATCTATATCATTGAAGGCTACATCAAATATCTCTGTAAGTCCGTTAACCTCTTCATATACACCAGCCTTTGTCATCAGACAGGCTGCAGTAACTGCTGACATATTCTGAGAGCAGGCTGCTCTAAACATATAACCTGGCTCAGAGCGTTCCAATCCCACATACATATGTCCAGCTATTCCACCTATTCCAACAACAACCCCCGCATGCTGCATGGTATTGTCAGGGTAATAAAGCATTGCACCACATATTCCAACATCAGGTCGCATACAAACAGAAACCATCTCTCTGATACAGGTTTTGCTGATAATCTCGATATCATTGTTTAATAAAAGCAGATATTTGCCCTTGGCATATTTTGCACCATAATTGTTTATTGCCGAAAAATTGAAGCTTCCCTCATAATAAACCACCTTGACATCATCACGTTTGCCAAGCTTTTCATAATACTCAAAGGTTGCAGGCTCCCGACTGTTATTCTCAACAATTATATACTCCACATTAGGATAATCCGACACCATGTCTACTGATCTGATGCATTTTTGCAGATCATCTATATGATCCTTGTTAGGAATGATGATGGATACCAGAGGCTCCTCTTCCCACTGATATACAGTATGGTAAGTTCCGTAGAATTCACCCTGCTGCACCTTTACCGGAATACCCAGACGATCGAAGTGTCCTTTGATAACATTTGCTCCGTTTTCAAAGGCGTAAAGCTTGCTGGCTGCATTCATTGCTGTAGACTCAGCATGGCATCTCCAATGATACAGCACCTGTGGAATATGATATACCTTCTTTGCCACTTCGCAGCACCTTAAGATAAAGTCATGATCCTGAGCTCCATCAAACTCTGACCTGAATCCGCCGACCTTATCATATATCCTTCTGTTAAAAGCAAAGAGATGACATATATAATTAACATCGCACAAATAATCTATGGAATAATCAGGCTTAAATGACGGCTCAAAGAACCGCTTGCCTTCTCCATCTACCTTGTCCTCATCAGTGTAGATTACCTCAACATCCTCCGAGGTATTGATAGCCTCAACCAACTTGTACATAGCCTCAGGCGACAGTAAATCATCGTGATCACAAAGGGCAATAAAATCACCTGTAGCCAACTCCATAGCTGCATTGGTATTACCTGAAATACCAGTATTTGACTCTAAATGCCTGTAGACTATACGACTGTCGCTACCGTATTTTTTTTGAATAAAATCTCCTAAAGCTGCACTTTCACTGCCGTCTCCAAGACACAGCTGCCACTTTTCATAGGTTTGTGCCATACATGACTCTATTAGCTCACCTAAATATCGCTCCGGGGTATTATACGTAGGAACAACTATACTGATTATCGGCTCATATGAAAAATCATGATTTTTTTGAGCTGCAATGATTTCAGGCTTGGTAGAAAATCTCTCCAGAAAATCTTCATAGGTGTAGCCTGTATCTTCACCCTTTAGCTTCTTGAAGACATATTTTATTGTATCCTTAACACCATCTTCTTTGTAATGTGTCTCAAGCTTATCGATCAGGCTTCTGTGCTTTTTAATAGCACCTGCAGCCATAACCTGGGCGGTATTTAGTTCCAAGTCATAGGTTCTGCCCTGATTGGTGACAGTCAGACGAAGATCCTTATAATCTCTCTTGGGAAATTCTATCTCAAGACCTGCATCTTTCACCATGTCTTCTGTCACCTCAGGATATACGCCCATTACATCCTTGCGATATCTTCTGGTAACTGTAATTGGAACCTTTTCAAAGCCTTCATATAGCTGAAATTCTTCCTCGCCTATTGCAACAGACCAACCCATGATTCTGATTTTGTCGTTCTCTATGTGAGATGTCTCAAAATTATATTGGTACTCATGGCTTAGCTTGATTAAATCAGCTGTATTGCCGTAATACGCTGTAACCTTCTTGCTACCAAGCACGGAAGATATTCTGAGGTTCTTTACCGACTTAATATTGGAAGGCAATGTAATCATGCCAAGGTATTCCCTGGAAACATCCTTGTGGGCAGTAATATAACGGCGACGAACCTCATTACCCTCGTTGATAGTCAAATCAATAGGAACCTCCACTCCACCAATAGTGGCCACCAGTTTGTAACCTAGTGGATTATTGTGTGGGAAGAAGCCCTGAAACAGTATTGTATTAGGTTTGGTCAGATGAAATCTGATAAAAACTACGTTAAATGATTGTCTCATAATTAATTAATCTTCCAACTTCCACTGGCCACATCAAATCTTTGAAAACCTGCTGCAGAATACTTATCCTCCACTGAAAAATCATCTGCCATGTCCTGAGTCATGGCTCCGCCTGCGATAATATCATGGAATAAGCTCTCAGCAAGCTTAGGTGAAGCAAGACAGGTCTTAGGCAGTACTCTGTACACCGTGCCCATCTGTTCAGCATAAGTTATCATAGCCTGCTGCATATCTCTAACAGAGGATGGCACCTCATCTGCCTCTTTAAAGCAAGGCACAATGTCATTCTCCTTTTTCTCAAAGCAGGTCAGCTGACCTGTAGTAGCTGACAGTGCATTTTCCAAAAACAGCTGATAGTTCATAAGCTTGGATGCATCATACTCCTCAGCTGATTTAATATCATATATTGAATCATAGGCCTGGCCATATGCCTTTGGTTTGAAATTGTAGGTAGCTACATAGTAGCCTCCAAGCTTTCTGCCAAGCAATCCCGTTAAAAAATACTGTATAGTGCCGGAGAATCCAACATCAACAACAGCCAGCTTGTCATCCTTTTGGACAAGATTATTCACGTAGCTTAAATATGCCTCTTTTTCCCTTGCAACTGCTGTTTTTATCTCATCCATATATGGACTAAGACGTTCCATTAGCCATGAGTTCTCATGAGGTTCAACAATATCAAAGTCCTCTTCATCAGTATGAAGCTCCAATCCAAATCTTTCCATCAACAGATTGGAAAATGAGCCCTGATAGTATTGCATGGCAATATGTTCTATATCCTGATCATCAGCTACAGCTGCAAGGCTTGCAGCTCTTCTGCTGGTTAAAAAATATACATGGTCATTTATAGACTTTTTACATGCACCATAGTATTTATCAATAAGCTTCTCAAGCAGAACACCTTCTCTGGCCAAAAGCAATAGCTTTTCCTCTGGCTTAACCTTCACTGAAAGCCACTGAGTAAAGTAAGTCATAAGTGGAGCCATTGTAGTATGCCCCAGGGTGTTAATGTCTTTAAACACCAGCTTGCCATCAGTATCAAAGGCAAAAGGGGAATTAAACAATCCTCCATTTAGGGCGTGACCTAACATAAGTGAGTTAGCCACGCGCATAGATCTGGTGTAATCAGATGCCAACGTATAATTCATCAAATCTCTATACTCAGAGAGTTCTAAAAGTGCCTTGGTATTAAGTACTATCTGACTGTTAAAGCCTCTGTCCATAAGAATCTGTGAATCAGATGTAAAATTATCTCCCACATGTATAAAGCCGTCACTAGGATAATGCTCAAATATAAGGTCCCATATAGAATCATCATCCTTGCGGGCACCAACCTCGCAGGACAATATAAGATCGTCATAATATGACACTCCACACTTATGCAACATAGCCGCAATATGTGGCTTGGTAAGATACATATCGCTTACCAGAATAACTGTTTTTCCCATGGACTTCAGGGAAGAATACACTTCTACCATATCCTTTCTTGGAATGCACAGCTTATGTTCTATGTCTATCTCCATGTTCTTAAGAGGAGTAGCATATTCACCAACAGTCTTATCCTTACCTATCTTGCCATAGATATGATTGATATTGGTAAAAGCACCGTTTTCTGCAACAGCTTCTTCCTCCGCTCTTTTTCGGATAGTTTTGAAATCAACCTTTTTGCCATATTTTTCAAATATGGCCTCAGACATAAGATCAAATACATCATCTGGTTCCATAACCCCGCGAGTACACAGAGTATCGAATATATCAAAGGATATAATGTCGTACTCTGACAACTGCATTATCAGGCTTTGTTTATCAAGCTTAAAATAATTCTTGAATGCCAGATTACTGTGATTCTTTCTAATCTTGTCATTTTCAAGAGGCGCCAAAATATAATCGTCAAAGCCCTGCTTAGCGCTAATAAATGGCAGGATACGCTCAAGCGCATGAGCTAATGTACCATCTGTCTGCCCTAATTCCACCTCAAAATCATCCAAGCTGTACATTCTGTCAAACAAAGGCTTAAGAGCCTGTGTTCTGGCCCAGAAAAAGCTTCCGGCAGGATAATTAAATACCGATGGGAAAGGTCTTGAAATATCAAATTCCTTGAAAAGCTTACGGCCTCTTGCTTCATTCTTCAGCCAGCTATAGGCAATCATAGGAAGCTCATCGTTAAAGTCAGGATAGATAAGACCTGCATTATCCTGCTCAAACATATTCATTACAGCTTCAACAGTAGTTGGACTTCCCATCAGTGTCTCCATTGAATACTGTCTCCAGCCGGCCTTTTCTACACCTGAATATATACTTTTTTTACTGTGGGCATGTAAAAAATAATCATGCTCTAATATCTCTCTGGCAAATATACAATACAGTGGTGCCAAATCACGACCACGGTTCTCCACCGACTTTACCTCAAGCTTTCCTACACGCTTAAGAGATTTGCAGCCAGATTTGATGGCATCAACATCCGCATCACGGCCGATAGATATATATAAATCAAATTTGAAAGGGATATTCTCCAGGTATGAGACAAATTCCGCCAACAAATCTGTGTAGTACAAATGAATGTGAACTGCAACAGTTGGCTTATTTTTCTTATTCTTCTTGGAAGTTTTTTTTGCTTCTTTTGTCTTGGAAACCTGTACCTCAAGAGTATTGCTAACCTCAGCTGCCTTGGCTTTAGGTTCCGGTTCTTGCCCATTGCCTCGGAATACATTAGAGACAACTCTTATAGGCTTTGTTATTCTCCAGCAGAAGCTACTTCTCATATTCTCCAGCTCTGCTGCCTGCAAAGCGTTAATAGCCTCGATATTTGAGATATGTCTGTCCTTATCCTCAATAGTCTTCTGAAGCTGCTTGATACGATAATCCTTACTGCTGATAATGAGTGAAGTCGCGTCATCTGATGCTACCTCAGCCACATGCTTTTCTAACTCATGAATATTGTAAACACCTGAAAAAATGTAGTTATACTGCAGATGATATTCCATGGACTGGTATGCTTCTCTCTCCTCAACAGAGATATTTACATATTCTATATCAAGTCCACAGTATTTTTCTGCTCTCCAGAGGATATAGTTAATAGGAACATAGAAATCAAAAGTCCACTCATAATCTATAATCTGCCATGAACCATCCTGGGTCTCTATTATGTTGTCAAAGATAAGGTCTATATCCACATAGCGGGCTGCCTTTGTATTTGGAGGAAGATTTACCTGTCCAAAAACCGCCTCAAACTCAGGACTCATCTCAAAGTCTTTGGCGTATCTCATGTAAGTTTCAGTAACAGCCAATGCGTACTTTTTACTGTCCTCAATGGTAAGATGACGGCCCTGGAGATATTCGCTTTCGATAACATCCTCTACAAGACTGCTCTTGTTTACTGTAAAGCAGCTGTTCTTCATTGCAGAGCACAGTCCCTCGTAGCAATGAAATACGTGTCTTATGTGGTCTGTTGAAGCTTCATCAACTGCCATCTTCTTAACAAGGCGCACCCCATCACGCTCAACTATATCTGTTCTAATATTCAGTTTTGGATTGCGCTCATTTGAAAGCTTGGTGTAAAGTAATTTGTCCATATTATTTTGCTATTAAAATATATGATGAATAAGGTTCCTTAGTGTACTCTGATGAAAACAGCTCCATGGCATATTTGTAATCTGGAGCAGCATAAAATATATCTATAGTCTTATATCCCGCATCCTGGCACAGTGTCTGAAGCATCTGAAGGTCGCAGGTATCATTATCCGAAGCCATTACAAAGGCTCCACCATCCTTTAGCGACTTTTTAATCTTAGAAGGTGCAATGTTAAGCTTACCAAATGCAATAACATAATCACTGTTATCCGTAAGAGTCGTCGATACTTCACTTGCCTTCTCTTTCAGATATTCCACAACGGACACAATCTCCTCATTCAAAAAAGAAACTGTATCCTCTGATTTAATGTTAACAGGCGACAGTATGTTGGCTCTGGTGTGTGAATAAATCTCTATTGCCTTCTCTGTAGCCAAATCATATATTAGCTGATTATATTTTTCCTGAATCATAATTTTTCTACTGATACCTCAGAGTTCATATCGTAGTATCCAACGGTATTCTTTGTGCTTACAACTGTAATCCCTATAACGTCATATAGTCTGTGATATGCCACAAACTCATCACCTTCAAAGCCTGTACAACTTATGGACAAAAGATAATCTCCGCCCTGGAGATTCATCTCCTGTGTAAAGCTGGCAACGTATATATCTCCTGCCTTGGCCAGCGGCACCGAAACCTTTTCGTACATGGTGTTGGTTCCTGTAACATCTATGCCCTTGAGGGTCTTAAAGGTCATGGTAAAGATGGGATTGGCAATATCTGTATTGAATCTTACCTTGCTCTTAACAGTAAAGGTCGAGCCCTTGACAATCGCGTTTGTATAATTGCCGCTATCATCTATAACTGCAAAATCAACTATTGAAGCTCTGCCATCTCCATATTCATTGACATTGGGATTGATGGTGTAATTATTCTTCCATTCTGCAGTGACTGCATTGTTTGCTTCACCAATCGAATCTGTTCCTGTTGTTTCCTGGCCTACCAATATCTTTTTGTAGATATCTATCATATCCTTGGGAGATCCTTCCGCTATCTTGTTTCCACGATTTATAAGCACTGCTCTGTCACAATATTTGCTGATTGCCCCCAAATCATGAGATACAAAAAGTATGGTCTTTCCCGCTTCCTTGAACTCTTCAAACTTGCGATAACACTTTGCCTGGAAAAATACATCTCCTACAGAAAGTGCCTCATCAACTATGAGAATCTCCGGGTCGATATTGATTGCAACTGCAAAAGCCAATCTCACAAACATACCAGATGAGTATGTCTTTACAGGCTGAAAAACAAACTCGCCGATATCTGCAAAGGATAAAATGTCATCTAATCTGGCGTCGATTTCTTCCCTGGAATAACCTAGCATGGTACCGTTGAGGTAAATATTTTCCATACCTGTATATTCCTGATTAAAACCAGCACCAAGCTCTAACAAAGCAGATATTCTGCCATCTACTTCTACCTGACCTGCTGTAGGTGACAAAACTCCTGTTATAATCTTAAGAATAGTTGACTTTCCAGAACCATTGGTTCCTATTAGGCCTATACACTCACCTTTTTTAACCTCAAGATTCATGTCATGAAGGGCAAAATGCTCACGATAGTTCTTTTTTCTGGCAATCCCCAAAGTGTCAGCCACTCTGGCTTTATTACTGTCATAGAGCTTATATATCTTGTCAACATGACTTACCTTGATAGCATAATCTGCCATGGGATATCCTCACATCTAAATTAGTTATTCTCATCCTTTGCAGCTACAAACTGCATTGGAACAGTAGGGCTTTCCTGTGGAAAATCCTTTTTGTAGCCATCCATATTGGTTATGGTCTCTATCAGCTTTTTGTCAATGATTGTCTGATTCTGGCTAAATGGATTGACTACAAAGCCTGCAAAATTAGGGTTCTTGGTAATGGCAACTGCATCAGGGAATTTTAAAACCATGGTTCTGACCTTTTTGGATGTTTCTCTAAGCTGCTTCCAATCTCCCAGGGCTCTCCAATCGGTAAATACTGGTAGAAGGAAACAATTCTCTCCAGTCTCGACAGAGGCATCCTTTCTTCCACTTGGCAACATATAAAATCCCATCTTGGTCTGCTTTTCAAAGGTCTCTGTGCCGTCTCCGTTATCTACAGGCTCTCCATCAAGCTTAAGAGGTGTAATAAAATATGCATGTGTCAAAGCATATGTAAGAACGCTGTTATATGTCTGGTTTTTATTTAAACGAGGCAACTCATACAGCAGTCCGGCTGCCATAGGATTCTCAACCTTAACACCTGGCTCCATTTTTTCCATTGGTTCGATATTGGTTAAAACATCAAGCTGCCCCACATTTTTAGCGTCTGGAGCCATATTAAGACTTACACTGACAGAACAGTTGGTAGCTTCTGTAGCAGGAGATGAAACACCTTCAGGGCTTATTGATTCCAATCCTGTAATTGTGGCCTTTGAAAACTCATTGTTAGGCTTGATATCATACAACTCATCACCTATTTTAACAGTGCCATGAAGATTGCCAGTCACCACATATCCAGATCCATCCAACATCTTTGTAACACTTATTACTACTATGCTAAACACATTCATCGTCTAGTACTCCTTATCATAAACAATTGCCTATTATTATATCAAACAATACCCAGTTAAGCAAAAAAATAGACCATAGTTTTTTCTATGGTCTAAAAGTATATTTTTTATTATTTTGTATTGTTAAATGTTTACGCACATGCTCTTTGGTCTTTTTTTATACGATATATTCCTATGCATGAAGATATTATAAAGCCTGCATCAAATGGCAGTGCAGCGTAATTCATAAGATACATATCATAGCATAACCATGGAATACATGTCGCCATAAGCATAAGCTTTAAACCTATGTCACTTTTTATATCCATAAACAAGGTATAGGATACTGTGGCAATAAGCGGGAGAATGCCCCACAAACCGTTGGTATTAAAGGCTAATCCAAGACCAATAAGGGATGCTGATATTAATATCTTAACAGGCCAGTTAATCCAACCTTTATATACCAAAAAATTGCGGATGGCACTTATCAGATTGGTTACAGCACCTGTAGTCCCTCCCAACACTCCGTTGCCTAAGGCCATAAGTAAAAACTGCCCTGTCTGAACAGCAATTACTCTTTCTCTTTTTTTAATATATCCAACTATCACCATGAAGGTACACCCTAGCATGGTGATAGCATTTCCTATTAACAAAACGCTCATATTTCTTGTATATTACTGATGGAAGAGTCTTCCTTCCTCCTCATATTTTGGCTCGCAGGTAAGTTGCATTCCCAGCTTCTTGTAGATTTTTTCATCTACTGCAGATAAGAGAACTGTTGAGTGAGCCTCACAGCCTTTAAGCTTAGGAAGCTGCTCCATGGCAAGCTTTGCATTTGAATTTGTTGCTGCTGTAGCGGATAAAGCAATAAGAATCTCATCTGTATGAAGGCGAGGATTTCTGCCACCCATATAGTCTGTCTTAAGACTCTGAATAGGTGCAATAGCTTCAGGACTAACCAGCTTTTCCTCATGAGGAATACCCGCCAACACCTTGAGTGCATTCATCACAGCTGCTGCAGATGCACCAAGTAAGTCTGTTGTCTTTCCAGTTACAACTGTGCCATCCAAAAGCTCGATTCCCATTGCTGGATGTCCTGTAGCATTTTCTCTTTCAAGGGCTTCTTTTGCTGCAGTGCGGTCTTCCATTGTAATGGAAGCCTGACGAAGTAACAGCTCCAGCTTGTTGATATCATCCTTGGTAGAGCCCTGACGCTTTTTATCACAAAGTGCCTTATAGTAACGTCTGATAATCTCCTGCTCAGAAGCCTTAACGCAGGCATCATCATCAACAATACAGTTTCCTGCCATATTAACACCCATGTCTGTAGGTGACTTGTATGGGCATTCTCCATAGATTAATTCAAACATAGCTGATACTACAGGGAACATCTCTATATCTCTGTTGTAATTGACAGTTGTCTTGCCATATGCCTCAAGATGGAATGGGTCAATCATATTCACATCATTAAGGTCTGCAGTTGCAGCTTCATAAGCTAAGTTAACCGGATGCTTAAGCGGAATATTCCAGATTGGGAAAGTCTCAAACTTGGCATATCCTGCTTCTACACCTCTCTTATGCTCGTGATACAGCTGAGACAAACATGTAGCCAGTTTTCCTGAGCCTGGACCAGGCGCTGTAATGACAACAAGAGGTCTTTCAGTCTCAATATAATCATTTTTACCATATCCTTCATCGCTTACGATACCTGCAACATCATTAGGATATCCTGGTATTCTGTAATGTCTGTAGGACTTGATTCCAAGACTTGCAAGTCTTTCCTGAAATCTGATAGCAGCAGGCTGCTGATTAAACTTAGTCAAACAAACACTGCCTACCATAAGTCCTCGCTCCTGGAATGCGTCAATAAGTCTTAATACATCCATATCATAGGTTATACCGTAATCACCTCTAACCTTGTTGGACTCTATATCTTCGGCACTTATAACAATAACAATCTCCGCTGAATCCTTAAGCTGTAATAGCATCTGAAGCTTTGAGTCAGGCTTAAATCCTGGTAGCACTCTTGATGCATGATAATCATCAAAGAGCTTTCCTCCAAACTCTAAATATAATTTGCCGCCAAACTGGCCAATACGTTCTCTGATGTGCTCAGATTGCATTTTTAAATACTTGTCATTGTCAAATCCTATTTTCATTTTGTATCCTTCCCTAGTAAAAACAAATAGGTAGTTATTGTACTACCATTTATCACATAATGCATCAATTTTATCAGCAAGCTTTGCCAAATCTTTGTTAGGACGCCCTTTGCTTTGTCTGATAAGCGCCATAAGACGTTCGCCTGCTGCCACAAGTCTTCCGTATACAGTATTGGCTGCCACAGCCCCTTCGCTCTTTGGCTTCTTTTCTACAAGAGCTCTGCTTCCGGCTACTATAAGTTCACCTGTTATCAAATCGTAGGTATCTCCTGAATATGGAGCAACTGCATTAATTCCATATTTATCATGAATTTTGGCTGCAAAGAAATCCGTTGTCTGGTCTTCGCCATGTACTACAAAAATCTTTTTAGGCTGCTTCTCAAAATGCCCAATCCAATCCAAAAGATTGTTCATATCTCCATGACCACTTATTCCTGGCAACTTGGTAATTGTTGCAGCTACATTGACAGTCTCACCAAACAGCTTAATCTCCTGGGCACCATTAAGAAGCTTATTTCCCACAGTACCTGGTACCTGAAAACCTACAAATACTACAGTAGATTCCTTCCTCCACAGATTATGCTTGAGATGATGTCTGATACGACCAGCTTCACACATACCCGATGCAGATATGATAACCTTTGGCTTCATATCCATGTTGATACGCTGCGACTCATCTGATGTTACAGCAACCTTCAAGCCTGGGAATTTAATAGGATTGATTCCCTTTTGGTACAGTGCCTTGGCCTCATCATCACAGATTTCAATAAGATTTTCCTTATATATACTGGTAGCTTCAACAGCCATAGGGCTGTCGATAAATACTTCAAAAGAAGTATCACTTACCATCTTTTCTTCTTTTATTCTTCTGATGAAATACAGTATCTCCTGAGTCCTGCCTACCGAAAAAGCCGGAATTACAACATTGCCTCCACGAGAAAGTGTCATCTGAATCACATCTGCAAGGGCCCTGGCAAAATCCTCTGGCTTATCATGAACCCTGTCACCATAAGTGGATTCTACCAAAACATAATCAGCCTCTTTAATAGGCTGTGGATTTCTTATAAGAGGTCTGTTTCCAGGGCCTATATCACCTGAAAAAACTATTTTTCGAGATTCATCTCCCTCAGACAGCCACACTTCTATGGCAGCAGATCCCAGAAGATGACCCGCATCATTAAATCTTATGTTTATCTCGTCTGATATGATGATTCTTTCATCGTAATCACAGGGAACAAAGTGCTCTAATACCCCTACAGCATCGTTTATTCCATACAAAGGCACCACTTCTTCTTTTCCGGCACGCTTTGCTTTACGATTTTTCCATTCTGCTTCTGATTCCTGAATATGCGCAGAATCCTTGAGCATAATGTTGCACAGTTCACAGGTAGCAGTTGTGGCATACACCTGTCCTCTGAACCCATGAGCATAAAGCAGTGGAAGCAATCCACTGTGGTCAATATGTGCATGTGTTATAAAGCAATAATCAATCTCCGCTGGATTGACGGGAATCTCCTGATTCTCATAGATATCTGCTCCCTGCTCCATTCCACAGTCTACGATAAAGTTCTTGTCCCCCACACTCACAAAATGACAGCTTCCTGTCACTTCATGTGCAGCCCCAATAAATTCTATTTTCATACCCCAGCTCCTTTTAGTTTTGCATGGACTCCATTATCGGTGGTACCAACTGTTTCTTACGGGATACAACACCATGTAGTATAAAGCTGTCTCCCTTTGGCTTGACATGAAATGCTTCCTCAATAATACGACCAGCATCATTGCCAAGATACATAAGCTCAGTATCCTGATCCAGAATATCTGTTAACATAACATATATAACATCTACTGCAGAAGATGCCATTACAGTGTTCATATACTCTTTTAATTCTGACTTAATGGCATCCAACTGACCACGGGATACGGCAGATACCTGAGCCACGCCAAACTTTATATCATCGCTTACAAAGGTCTTGTAGTCCTGATAGAAAATCTGCTCTGATGTCTTTTGCTTAAAGTCACTACCCGCCTCAAACATGGCTGTAGCAAGCTCCTTGAAGTCCACCTCGGCAATCTCTGCCAGTTCCTTGGCTGTAGTCTCATCTCTTGTAGTACATGTAGGAGACCTGAACATCAGCGTGTCAGATAATATGGCCGAACATAACAATCCTGCTATCTCCTTAGGAATCTCCACCCCGCGCTCATGATACATGGCTGTAATGATAGTAGAAGTACATCCACAAGGCACATTCCTAAAGAAAATAGGAGACACTGTCTCAAGAGAACCCAATCTATGATGGTCTACAATCTCAAGGACCTCAGCCTGATCTATTCCGTCAACTGCCTGAGACCTCTCATTATGATCAACCAGAATAACCTGCTTCTTTTGCATATTAAGTAACATACGACGAGACATCATTCCTATGTATCTTCTGTTCTCGTCAAGTACAGGGAAATCTCTGTGCCTTACCTTCTTCATGACTTCCTTGATATCATCTATAAAATCATCCTCATCAAAACAGATAAGCTTTTCTTTTGTCATAAACTGACGAATGCACATGCTCTGGTGAATCAGTCTTGATACAGTAAAAGTATCATAATCAGTGGAAATGATTACACACTGCTTGAGCTTGGCCATATCCACCACGTCATAATCTACTCTTGCACTGCCACACACAATAAGGCAGCTTGCTCCAAGCTCAATACAAGCCATCTGATAGCTTGAACTATTTCCAACGATAACCAGATCATCCATATGAATATCATTTTTCAATGATTCCATGTTATTGGCAGCCACAACAACATTGCCCTTAACAAAATATGCATGATCGTTACCTGTTATCATGGTTCCGTTAAGAGTATCAATAATATTTCTGTATGGAGTTCTGGCACGTCCTAAGATACCATTGTCATATACATCCATATATGAATATGTGATATCTCCATTAACAATTACACCCTCAAGCTTACCGCTTGATGCAACCACAGGAAGCGTAGCCACATTTCTGGTCTTCATAAGTTCCCAAGCAGCTTTTAGGGAAATATGACCGTCAACACCTTCCATTTTGCGGTATTCAACATCACCAAGCTGAGCTCCCACATCAGTAATTGTCTCTGGCTCTTCCACTCCAAATCTCTGCAAAACATAACGGGTCTCCTCATTGAGTTGACCCGCTTTCATAGGGATGAAGACAGTTTCATCCTCTGATATACTATTTTTCAAATATGCGTATGATATTGCTGCACACACGCTGTCAGTGTCTGGATTTTTATGACCAATTACGTATACGTTTTTTGCCATAATACCTCCTAAATTAATTAGATTATACCCAATGACATCACAAGAGCTGCAATACTAATTAACATACTGATTACAAGAAGTACTGTCTCTACAGTATTCTTCTTCTTGAGAGACTGGTACTGTTCCTTGGCAAGCTTTGAAGCTTCCTCGCTCTTGTCATGCTCCTCCATCAAATCCTGAATCATTCTGTACAACTGAACGCTTTCAGTATGTGTCTTCTCAGAAAGATCTGACTGTATATTTGTAAGACCATCTGTGACAGTTGTCAAGGTCTCTTGAAGATTTCTTGTCTGTTCCTCTGTAGCTTCCTGATTGCTGGACACCTGTTCTCTGATACTTTCTTCAAGGTTGTCCATGTTATTTTTAACGGTACGAAGAAGTCTATCTACCTGAGATTCAACTGTAGTAAGAAGCTCATCTGCTTCCTCCTTATTTCTATCAAGCTCTTCCTGTAATGCTATATTTGCAGCTTCCTTTTCCTTTACCTGCTGTTCAAGTTCTGCAACCATAGCCTGCTTTTCACGTATCATATTCTGAATACGTGTAGCCCTGTCTCTAAATGCATCAATCTGGGCCAAAAGCATATCCTCTGCGATATCCATAGAGTCATATTCCTCTGGAAGTTCAGTCTTTTCTACGCGTATCTCGTTGTTCTCTTCTACGTAAATATCCTTGTTCTCGTCCATTGTAAAATCCTTTCAATACTATGGCAAAATCCTAACATTTTTCCTAAGTGTTGTAAATAATTATTAACCCTGCCTCATTATTTTCTCTGATTAATCATCGAAGCCTGATAACCTGCCCCAAAGCCATTGTCTATGTTAACCACCGACACTCCGCTAGCGCAGGAATTGAGCATGCTCAAAAGAGCTGAAACACCGCCAAAACTTGCCCCATATCCCACAGATGTTGGCACTGCAATTACAGGACAGTCTGCCAATCCGCCGATTACTGATGCCAGAGCCCCTTCCATGCCTGCTATGGCTATAATGACATTGGCACTCATAATATCATCCATATGATCTAACAGTCGGTGAAGTCCTGCCACTCCCACATCATAGAGTCTTACCACTTCATTTCCCAAGGCCTCAGCCGTAAGCGCGGCTTCTTCTGCCACTGGAATATCCGAGGTTCCTCCGCAGGCTATAACTATCCTGCCACTTCCATTTTTGGGTGGCATCTCTCCTACTATTCCCACTCTGCTAAGCGGATCATATCTTAGTGCAAATTGTTTTCCAACTTCATCAGCGGCCTCCTGAGACATCCTGGTTATGAGAACAGTCCTTTGGTTGTTCTCAACCATGGCCTCAACTATTGTATTTATCTGCTGTGGAGTCTTAGCTGCTCCATAGATTACCTCAGCTGCTCCCTGTCTTAGTTTGCGATGGGTGTCAATTTTTGCTATCCCCACATCCTTATATGGAGCCTCCTTCAACTGCAGCACTGCCTCATCTACTGAGATACTGCCAGAAGCAACCGCTTCTAAAAGTGTCTTTATATCCATATATTACTCTCTATATACCTCTACAAAGGTCTCTTCAAACCTGATTCCATTCAACACCTGAAATTTTTCTTTGGTTCCGGCAGGTCTTATAAACACATCTCCGGCACCGTGTTGTATTCCAGCCTCATTGCCCTTGTCAAAATGTACGAATGCCGGAATAATGCATGCCTCAAACACCACGTCGGATGTTTTGTCCATCCTCTTATAATATCTGAGATTATTTTTGATATATTTTTCCTGAACGGGAAGACTTGTACTGTCCTCCATAACTCCAATGACATCCTCTCTTAACATCATGGCAAGATACTGAACATTACGCTTGTCGTTATCCTTCATAAACTGATGAAGTCTTGTAAAAGGAACCAGACAATTGTGTCGTCTGTCCTTCTTGAGCTTGATGCTGTCCTTGATAAGTGCAGTATCATCAGGCTCTAATGTCCAGTTATTGACATAATGATATCTGCACCATCTTTCGTGTTCGCATTCTGTTATAACATCAATCCATTTATCTCCTGTCTCATCCATGAGATAGCCTGCTATATATTTCCAGATGTCACTATATCCTGCGGAAGATACATTGGAATACTTTGAAAATGAATCCAGGTCATTCCAGTTGTAATCACAGTCATTAAATCTGTTATAAGTGTCATTGAGTCGTATTCCGCGATTAATATTGGTTTGATTCAAGATTCTGTTAATATCCTGGGCATACAGTTTCCAAAAATACACCACAGGCTCACCGAAAATAACCTCTGCTTCAGGATTAGGATATGGCTTCCATTTGCGTCCATCATAGTATTCGTCATCATCCACATCTACCAGGTCATCACACATGTAGTGAATCCTGGCACCTATTCCAGGTATGGCATATTTTATGGCGTACATGTCCTGATCACTCCATACCAGTACTCTGTCGGACATCTTTATTATGCCCTGGTGATCATTCCATTTATCGCCCTCAAACACTACTGTATCCCAGGCAATATGTTCCAACTCGTGGTGTACTCCAAGGAAAAACGACCAGTCTCCAAAGAGATGATAGGTTATCTTTTGATCCTTTGAAAAGAGATTAACCTGAAGGCCCCAAAGCAACAGCTCTTCCATGAGAACACTATGACCTACTATTGATATATCCATTGAATAGCTTCCGCTTCGTCTGGCATCTCTGTACAGAGCATGTCTGACCCAGTATTCTCTGGCTGCAGTTTCCTCATCACAAAAAGTAATATATTCTCTGCGATTCACCGTTCTTGAAAACATAGGTGAACACTTCATATACACTTTTTTATTTTCCAGTTCCTCTCTGTTGAGAGCTAAAAACTCCAGATTATCCTTTTCCTCTCCCAACAAAAGAAACTTATCTGCGCAGGTTATATCTGCGCCCTTACCTCGAATAGCATAATGCTCCTTGGAATGTATCAGCTGATTGTCAAAATTCTCCCATTCCTCGTCAGTACAATAGATAGCTATGGTTTTACCACGGTGCAGCAACTTGGTTTGCAACCAGTTGTCAATGTTTTCAGACCAGTCTGCCAGCACAGATACCAAAAAACTCAAGGTTGCAAAACCTGCCCACCATCTGGCTATTTCTATCCAGATATTGGATGGTGGATCTGTAAGATTAAGGGTATATAATGCCAATGGTAAAAACAGGGTATTTGAACCTTCTACGGAAGGGTCAAGATAATATCCTATAACACCAATAATATATGGGGCTATTATAAAAAGTATGTATAGCCATTTTTTTCTCAGGGCATTAAGTTTGTTTTTCATCAGTCAATTTCTCTTTCAATAATATCCTTAACTTCAA
>JABUSV010000161.1 GCA_021442555.1 Pseudobutyrivibrio sp.
CACACCTCCTTAAAGCTATTAAAGACATCTAAAAATTGTGCCATTCTAGGATCTAAGACAGTATTGTAACAACTGCAGGTTGAAGTATTAAGATTAATACCACAAGTAGGACAAAGTCCCTTGCAATCATCCAGGCACAATAATTTTGCCGGGAAATTTATAAAGATCTCATCATATACCAGCTCATCGACATCAATATATTCACCATCTACAAAAGGATATGGCCCAATGTCTTCATCATCTACTACAGAACCAAGCTCGATATCAACTGTTACATCAAACCTTGCAGTAACTTCAAAGCTAACACTCTCTAAGCATCTATCGCAAGGACCTGCAAGTCCTACAACAGTCTGCCCATATACATGAAGCTTATCTGTTCCTTCCATAGCCATGCTAGTATTAAATGGCTTTGCATGGGTAACTTGAAACTCTATCCCACCGTAGTCAACCACTCTTCCGTCAAAGGTCGTTGGATACTCACGTGTTTGATTTGGTAAAGAAGTAATATCCTTAATCGAAATCTTCATAGGTCTCTCCTATCCACACTTTGTCAATTATACATAGGTCGCTATAACCTGTCAACTATTTTTTATATATGAAATAGTAACTATTTTGAAGCTATTTCTGCTGTGTCACGAGCAATCATAAGCTCTTCGTTTGTAGGAACTACGTATACCTTAACTCTTGAATCCTTAGCTGATACAAGGCACTCTTCTCCAGCGCAGTTATTGGCTGCTGAATCAATCTTAACACCCATAAAACCAAGATAGCTGCAGATAAGTTCTCTCATACCTGCATTGTTTTCGCCAAGACCAGCAGTAAAGCAGATAACATCTACACCATTCATTGCAGCAGCATATGCACCAATGTACTTTGCTACTCTGTATGCAAGCATCTCAATAGCAAGTGTTGCTCTCTCATTGCCTTCTGCTGAAGCTGCTAAAAGATCTCTAAAATCAGAAGATACACCTGATACTCCAAGTACACCTGACTGCTTGTTAAGTACATTCATAACGCCAGCAAAATCAAGTCCATCACATTTTGCCATGTATTCCACTGCAGAAGGATCAATATCACCTGATCTTGTACCCATTACAAGTCCTTCAAGCGGAGAAAGACCCATAGATGTATCAACAGACTCTCCATTGAGAACAGCAGAGCAGCTAGCTCCGTTACCAATATGGCAGACAACAATCTTAGAATTCTTTAAATCACAACCGTCCATCTCGCATACACGCTTTGATACATAGCTGTGTGATGTTCCGTGGAATCCATATCTACGAACGCCATTTTCCTCATAATATTTATATGGCACAGCATACATATATGCCTTAGATGGCATGGTCTGATGGAATGCTGTATCAAATACACCAACCTGAGGCTTAGTAGGCATAAGCTCCTGACAAGCTTTGATACCAATAATATTAGCAGGATTGTGAAGAGGTGCAAGATCGTTACATTCTTCGATTGCTGAAATAACTTCGTCTGTAATAAGAACAGATGATGCAAACTTCTCACCACCATGTACTACTCTATGTCCAACTGCGTCGATTTCATCAAGGCTTGAAAGTGCTCCTGTCTTATCGTTTGTAAGGGCTGCAATAACTGATGCAACTGCCTCCTTGTGTGTTGGCATTGGGATATCTGTGATTTCCTTATCAAGGCCTGCTTTCTGATATACAAGTCTTCCATCAATACCAATTCTCTCACAAAGTCCCTTTGCAAGGACCTGTTCTGACTCAGAGTCAATAACCTGATACTTAAGCGATGAACTTCCACAGTTAATAACTAAGATTTTCATTTCTATATATTCCTTTCTTTATACAAATAATGTAAAAACAAAATTGCAAAAATATTATATCACTAAATTATGTTCACTCAAGCGTTTATGATAATGTATAATAAAGAAAACAAGTGAACTTTTTTTGTCTAGGAGCAATCATGAATGTTGTCGGAATAATTGCAGAATACAATCCTTTCCATAATGGCCATAAGCTACAGTTGGATTATGCAAAAAATGTATTAAAGGCTGATATTATTGTTGTTGCCATGTCTGGAAGCTTTACTCAAAGAGGTACTATCGCATGTTCTAACAAATATAACAGAGCTCATATGGCGTTGCTTAACGGAGCCGACATTGTGTTGGAAATTCCTACCATCTTTGCAACAGCTTCAGCAAAAGAATACGCGTCAGCTTCTGTAAAGCTTATAAACAGCCTAGGGGTCGTAGACACACTATTATTTGGTTCAGAAACAGATGACGTAAACCTTATAATAGAAGGTGCTAAAAATGTCATTGCTTATGAAGGATGCCAGGAATATGAGGACATTATTCATTCCTATGTATCCAAGGGATTAAGCTATCCTGCAGCAAGGCAAATGGCTCTTGAAGGAGTAATAGATCCTAATCTTATCAATACTCCAAATAACATCTTAGCTTTTGAATATACAAAATATATATTGGAAAATAATCTGCCACTAAAAATAGCAAGTATTAAGCGGCAGGGCAACAGTTATAATTGCAATACGTTATCAGGTGCATTAAGTTCTGCCACTTCCATTAGAGAAGGTCTGATAAAAGGCATTGACGTAAGAGAAGCTATGCCCCAAAATGCCCATGAAATATTGCAAAACAATACTGTTATACATGAGGATGATATTTCTATTCTGTTACACCACAAGTTATTATCAGAAGATGATTTTTCAATATATGAAGATTGCTCTATAGATTTATCCAACAAGATTAATAAATACAAGCACAGTTTTATTACCTTTTCCAATTTTTGTTCAAAAATAAAATCTAAGGATCTGTCATATGCTAGGATCAGTCGTACGCTATGTCACATTTTGCTTGGAATTACTGAAAAAGAATTTGAGGAAGCAAAAAAGAATGGATATATCTCCTATATCAGGCTTCTTGGATTTACAAAAAATGGGGCGACACTTTTGGGAACAATAAAAGAACAATCATCTCTTGAAATATATACATCTGGAAACAATGCCTTATCAAAATATGACATAATAAGTTCAGATATATATAGAATAATAGAAACCAACAAAACCAAGACTTCACTTCCTAACGAGTTTACAAGAAAATTTGAATTAACAAACCTATAATAAAAGCGGATGCACCAGCATCCGCTTAATTATTTAATTAGTGATGGAAAAGTCTAAGACCTGTAAATGACATTACCATGTCATACTTGTTACAGGTATCAATGACATTATCATCTCTGATAGAGCCACCTGGCTGGGCAACATATTTTACACCAGATTTGTGAGCTCTTTCAATGTTATCTCCAAATGGGAAGAAAGCGTCAGAACCAAGGGCAACATCTGTCATCTGATCTAACCATGCACGTTTTTCTTCTCTTGTAAATACAGCAGGTTTAACCTTGAAAATATTAGCCCATACATCGTCTCCAAGAACATCCATGTAATCCTCGCCGATATATAAATCAATGGCATTATCTCTGTCTGCTCTTCCGATACCATCTACAAACTGAAGGCCAAGAACCTGTGGTGATTGACGTAAAAACCAGTTGTCAGCTTTTGAACCAGCAAGACGTGTACAATGAATTCTTGACTGCTGTCCTGCACCAATACCAATCGCCTGTCCGCCCTTTACAAAGCATACAGAGTTAGACTGTGTATACTTAAGAGTAATCATTGCTATTGCAAGATCGATTTTTGCCTGTTCAGGAAGTTCCTTATTTTCAGTAACAATATTAGCAAAGAAGTTATCGTCAATAACCAGCTCATTGCGACCTTGCTCAAATGTGATACCAAACACTTCTTTTCTCTCCAATGGCTTTGGAACATAATTTGGATCAATCTCGATAACATTGTAATTACCTTTCTTCTTTGCCTTGAGAATCTCAAGTGCCTCTGGCTCATATCCAGGAGCAATCACACCATCAGATACTTCTCTCTTGATTAAAAGAGCTGTTGGAACATCACAAACGTCAGATAATGAGATAAAATCTCCAAAGCTTGACATTCTGTCAGCACCACGGGCTCTTGCGTAAGCATTTGCAAGAGGAGAAAGTGTAACATCAAGGTCATCACACCAATATATCTTGCGTTCAACATCTGTTAATGGAAGACCTACTGCAGCACCAGCTGGAGATACGTGTTTAAAAGAAGTTGCTGCTGGAAGTCCTGTTGCACGCTTTAATTCGCTAACAAGTTGCCAACCATTAAATGCATCAAGAAAGTTAATGTAACCTGGCTTGCCTGAAAGAACCTTGATTGGGAGCTCACCTTCCTCCATATATATTCTAGAAGGCTTCTGGTTAGGGTTACATCCATATTTTAACTCTAATTCATTCATCATTTTATTCCTTTCGATTACTTATTCTTATTTACAATACGTGTCTCATATTTGCCAGTTGCAATGTCAATATATCTTACAAAAAGAGATACCTTATTATCCTCATTAAGATTAGTCCATACAAAATCTGTGAACTCATCAATATTACCACTGATTTCTACAGGAGTAGGCTCTCCTTCGTATGAAGGCAGTGGATTGCCATCTTCCATATAAGTATGAATAAATCTTGCCTGTCCAGCCTTTGGATTATCGTAATCAAAAGTATATCTGTTGCAGCAATCAGGATCACCCATATTAGACTTAAGAATAGACATAGTATAGGTAAACTTGCCGTCTTCGATATGCATTACACCTGATATACGAGGTGTAAAATTAGGACCATCTGGCTCAAACTCTCTTACTCTAAGAGATTGCTCGAAAGTCTGACCAGCCTTCATATTATCAAAAATGGTATCTGTCTGATCACCATTAGTAACAATAGTATCATTACCAAGCACTCTGACTGGTGCATAAATAATGAGACTAGGATCTGAAAGCTTGGCAGGATCAAATGCCTGTGTTCTGATACCTTCACCATCCTCAACAAATACTCTGTTACGGCTATTTTCTGATCTACCCATGATAAAATAAGCAGTTACAGCTTTGCTACCATCAGGTGTTCTTCCAATGATAATACCTCTGCCTGGGTATGCGTTCTCAGAAAGTTCTGCCTTAAGTGATCTGATTTCCATATATTTCCTCCTATCGGTGCCAAATGGCGTTTACTCGTAAAGTATAACAGATATTTACACAAAAAAAAGTGCAATCTTTTCAAGAAGATTGCACTATAAATTGTTATTTTTTAAGTTGTTGTATTAAATCCATTGATAACATCTGTCATTGACAGGTTATAATTGCCTCCATTGGTATATCCCTTTGTGCCAGTAATGTTTGATAAAACGGTACTAGACAAAGAGTTAACCATCTGGGCTTTTGTATTGATTCTGTTAATATAGCTTACATTACCATTAAACAATCCTTCGACTGACGTCATGTTAGCAGTATCTTTAAAGAACTTCTCATCTACAGACAGATGATTGTTAGCATCAACAGTAATACCAACAGAAGCCAGTGTCTTTGATGAAGCAGATGTGGTAGTAACCATGCCAGCCAGCTGAGTTAGAATGCTTGTATTATTAGCTTTTTGACCACTGTCAATCAAATCATTATATTTATTAACAAAATCAGATACTGCATTATAGATTTTATCTGTATCGTATTCCAACGTCTTCGTACCATCTTCTGCTTCTATTTCCACCTTATTCCAGATAGAATCCTTACCTGTATTCATAAGCTTACTAATAGAATCAGTCAGATCTTTGGAGTCATTTCTAATAACATTTAATTCCTTGGTGTCTTCTGTGGCATCTACTTTGTTGGTTTTATCCTTCAAAGCATCTGCACCATACTCCTTAACATAGGAATTAATCAGCTTGCCATAAGAACCAGATTTAATACTGTAATAATCCGACAGCATACTCTCTATCCCAGTAGAGCTGTTTCTGTTGCCTGTAGTCATACTACCCAATAATGAACTAATGGTATTAAAATTGTTTGAGTTGATTGTAAGTGACATCCTTGTACCTCCTTATAATCGTACTGAAACTCCCTGTTCTCTAAGATATTTTTTCAATTCAATAATCTCTAATTCCTTATAGTGAAAAAGTGATGCCGCCAGTGCCGCTTCAGCTTTACCATCTGTTAACGCATCATAAAAATGCTGCTTTGTTCCTGCTCCGCCAGAGGCAATAACAGGTATCTTTACACTCTCAGAAATAGCCTTGGTTAATTCGATATCATAACCAGCCTTGGTTCCATCACAATCCATGGAAGTCAGAAGAATCTCACCACAACCGAGCTTTTCAGCTTTAACAGCCCACTCTATGGCATCGATTCCACAATCTAATCGACCACCATGTTTATATATATTCCATCCGCTACCGTCCGCTCTTCTTTTGGCATCAATAGCAAGTACAACACACTGACTTCCAAACTTATCTGCAGCATCTGAGATTAGTCTTGGATTATCTATTGCCGCTGAATTAACTGAAATCTTATCGGCTCCCTCTCGAAGCAAAGCCTTAAAATCCTCTACAGTTCTGATACCCCCACCAACTGTAAAAGGTATAAAAACCTCTGCAGCAACTCGGCGCACCATATCAATCACCGTGTCTCTTCCATCACAGGATGCGGTAATATCAAGAAAAACCAATTCATCTGCGCCAGCCTTGTCGTAAGCTTTAGCTGTCTCAACCGGATCTCCTGCATCCTTTAAATCAACAAAATTAATTCCCTTTACAACTCTTCCGTCCTTAACATCCAGACAAGGAATAATTCTTTTAGTAAACATATCTTACATCCTATACTTCGGCAAAATTTTTTAAAATCTTAAGTCCAACCTCTGAAGACTTCTCAGGATGGAATTGACAGGCAAACACATTATCCTTTTCTACAGAAGCATGAATATCGACACCATACTCTGTAGTGGCAACAACTATATCATCACACTTTGCCTTAAGATAATACGAATGTACGAAATATACATATGCGCCATCTTCTATTCCCTTGTACAGACGTCCAGTGTTTGGAAATTTTAGCGAATTCCATCCAATATGTGGTATTTTCAATCCATCTGCATCCGGAATTCGTAAAATCTTTCCTTCCAGTACCCCTAATCCATCTACATTAGGACTCTCATCACTGGATTCAAACAACAGCTGCAGTCCTAAACATATACCAAGAAAAGGTGTACCCTTTTCAACAACAGAATGTATTGCTTTATCCAATTCATATTTTTTTAGATTGTCCATAGCTGTACCAAAACTCCCCACTCCAGGAAGTACAACTCTGTCAGCTCTTTCAATCTCGGAAAAATCTCTGGTAAGAATAGTCTTTTCTCCCAGTAGATTAAAAGCCTTTTCAACGCTTTTTATATTGCCTGCATCATAGTCGAGTATAGCTATCATTGTTCTTCTAGTCCTAAATTTCTAAGTACTTTTCTCATCTCAATAGTATAGTAATGACGGTTCTTTTGTCTATAAATATTAAGAGCCTCATCATGAGATAGTCCATAAGTCATGGATAATTGCTCATCAAAATAAACTATATATGATTCATATTGTGGCGATACCCCGTACTCATCTGCTTCATCTTTATACTTTTCATAACGTCCTACGCCTTTGATAAGGGAATCTAATGCAAACTCATGAATACCCTGCGCGATAAACACGTTATATTCATCCTGACATTGCTGCATATCAGCTAAAATACGTGCTCTGTTACGAGTAAGTATATCCTCTTCCTCCACAAGTTCAAGTCCGTTTAGCTTTTCATAAGCTAAAATGTAATTGCCATCTTCATATAAATCAAGAGCCTGTTCCATGTGTCTTTGTACGCCCATGTAGTTCATTCCAATTAGAACTACACCAATAATTGATGCTGATAACATCAAGAATACAAATATAATTCCCAGTGGAATCTTAGGCGATGTATCAGGTTCTTTTTTCTTCTTTTGTTTAGGTGGCTTAGGTGGTTTTGGTGGCTTGGCTGGCTTTTCTTTTTCTGCAGCCTTCTTAGCCTCCTCCTTTTCCTTCTTTGCAGCCTCCTTAGCCTCCTTCTTTGCCTGCTTTTCAGCTTTTTTTGCCTCTTTTGCAGCAGCTTTTTCCTCTGGGGATATCTCTATCATCTGAAGATCATCTTCATCAGGAGGTCCAAATACAATCAAACCAATTTTTTGTAAAACAGGCTTTAGCGGAGAATCCTTCTTCTCTTTTTTTTCTTTTTTCTTCTTTTTCTTTTTATCGTCAGATTCTTCTTCTACAGATTCATCAATATCCTCAAGGTTAGATTCGTTCTCCTCGTCTCCGTTAAGCAAAGATTTAATATCCATCAAATCTTCATCTTCACCAGACGACATTAAGCCATCTAAATCAGCATCAGGATTATCAGACAAGTCTACTTCACCATCACCATCATCCACTTCAACACCAAACTCATCAGCAAGAGCATCAAGATTGGCATCAGGATCAAATTCTTCATTCTCTTTACTGGCATCATCAACATTGCCATCAGGATTATACGGTATATCCTCCGCATCCTCTAAACCTAAATCCTGCTCGTCGCCTGATTCTACAATCTCGCTTATTTCATCCAGTTCACCCTCTTCACCTTCAGAAATTATATCCTCAGATTCATTCATCAGTGTGTCTATATCTAAAAAGTCATTATCATCAGAAGATTCTTCATTATCTGTCTCAGCTTCAGCCCCATCTTCAGTTTCATCTTCTATGTAATCAGCTTCATTATCGTCAGAAATATTCTCCTCATCAATGCGGTCTATCTCCTCATTGGCCGCCTGCGTAATGGAGCTTGCTGATGCGTCTTCATCCAACAGCGCTGCTACCATAGCCTCAGAGTCAGATATGGTCCCCGTCTCTTCGAAGAGTCGCTCTTCATCATCGATTTCTTTTTCAAAAGCTTCTATGAAGGCATCTGCGTCCCCGGACTCCAACTCAGACTCGAAATCCTGTATAAAATCATCCTCAGATAATGGTTCTTTTTGAACGCGCAAACCAGAGGCTCCTTTAAACAAGCCTCTAACCCCCTTAATCTGAGATATAGAATCTTCAATAGAAGTTCTAATACTTTCCTTTTGTTCCAACGGTACTTCTTCAGCAACAGCACCTGATGCCTTTGTATTAGAATTATCCTTATTAGTAACAGCATTCAATAAGCTGTCAAGATAATCTTCTGATTGTGACATACATTTTCTCCACTAGTAAATATTAATTAGAGGGATGTGATTAAATCACACCCCTCCATAAAAAAATTCTATAAATTATTTGCGGTGTTCTTCATGCTTTGCAATCAGTTCATCAACAACGGTAATCAGTTTTCCAATCTCAGGCTTTGTAAGCTGAGCATCTGCACCAAGAGACTCACCTTTTTTACGAATCTCATCATTGATAAGAGATGAGAAAATAATAACTGGAATGTTCTTCAATGTATCGTTGTCTTTTACAAGCTTTGTAAGTCTGTGACCATCCATGAGTGGCATCTCAATATCAGTGATAATAAGATGTACATCCTGAAGAGCTGTACCAGCATTATGCATAGCAACAAGCTTGTCCCAAGCCTCCTGACCATTCATGTTAACATTAAGATTTGTGTATCCAGCTTTTCGTAAGCACTCACAAATCAGCTTTGACAATAATGGTGAATCCTCTGCAAGAAGAATTGGTGACTGACTTCTGTCACGAGATTCGTAATTGTCCATATCAGAAACCTTGAGTCCTGTCTCAGGATTGATATCAGAAACAATCTTCTCAAAATCAAGTATTACAACAAGCTTATTTTCAAGCTTAATAACACCTGTAGATACACCAGACTCATCAGAACTGATAGTTGCATCTGGCTTAATAATATCTTCCCATGATACTCTGTGAATACCAAGGACTTCATCTACATGGAAGGCTGTATTCAAACTGTTGAAGTTTGTAATGATAAACAGACCATCATTTTCAGGCTCTTCCTGAATATCCAAACACTTTCTCAGATTAATAACAGATATCATTGTATCTCTTGGCATAAATATACCTTCAATACAAGGATGAGAATTTGGCAATGGAGTAACCTGTTGATATAAAAGAATCTCTCTAATCTTGGCAACATTGATGCCATAGAAGTTACCACCAACTCTAAACTCGAGTACCTCTAGCTCATTTGTGCCCGATTCTAATAAGATATTAGTATCCATGTAAAATCTCCTCTCAACTTAATAAGTAGATTTAAAATGATGTTGCTTTTGTGATTCCATCCAAAGTCACTTCAAGTGCAATGGACGACACATCTTCAACCTGTGAATCACTAAATTGGAAAATCAATACAAATTCTTTTTCTTCGCCTGCGCTAACAGTTCCAAAATAAGAGGATAAATCCTCTAACAGAACAGTCTTTTGAGCTGTAGCACTTGCTGCGCCATTAACATACAACTTGTAAGTCGTCCCCTTAACCGAACCCATATCAAGCTCTATTGCCGCATCAGATGTATTTTTTCCAGTGAAATGTAAAACTAGATATTTCTTGCCGCTTCCTGCTGTAAGTACAAAATAATCAGAAGCCTTGTACTCATTCATGACTTCAAAAGAATCAAGAGAAAATTCCATTCCTGAAATTCCTATTACCTCTGTTAAGGAATACCCAAAGTTAAGAGAAACATCCTGCTGACTGTTATCAGTCTCCCCTAAGTTGTCCTGATTTGGAATAACTTCTGGTGCCACCTCCTGGGGCTCATCAATGTTTTCCTCTGCAGTAGTACCATAGCCATCGTCAAGTTCACCAGGTCGAACTCTGGCATTGCACACTCCAATAGTCTGATTCTTATTAAATTTGGAAACCATCTTTGCTGCATATAATGTAACAACAGTTTCCTCTTCCTCTGTCATGGTATACAGAGCTTCTCCACATCCTGTAGAACCTAAGGCAAAACATATCAAAACAACTGTAAGTATCAGTCGTTTGATCCTCATGGCGTCCTCCTTATGTGAAACCTATACTAGGTATTATGTTATCATTTGGTTATTTAATATTCAATAAATATTTCTGAAAATTCTGTGAGTTTTGTTAAATTTATGTGTCTTCAGACAAAGCTAACTCAAACCAAAACTCAACTCCCCTTTGTCTATTGACAACTCCGTAGTTTTCGCCAAGCAATTCCATCACAGCCTTGACTACCGAAAGACCTATTCCAGAGCCACCATATTCTCGACTTCTGGCTTTATCCACCTTATAAAACTTATCCCAGATAAAGCTGATATCCTTCTTTGGAATCCTATTGCCTGAATTATATACACTAATTCGTAATTTCTTTTTTTTCAATTCATATTTTACTGTTATTTCATTTTCATTCATTACATAGTGGATTGCGTTACTGATAAAATTAGTGACAACCTGTTCCACCAAAAACTCATCAGCTTTGACCATAACATCCATCTCATTAATAAATGAAAAAACAATATTTTGAGCTTCTAAATACAATCTGTTGCTTTCAAGAACACCATGCACAATATCTGTAACATTGAAGCTGTCCCAATCAGCCTCCATTTGGCCTGCTTCAAGCTGATTAAGAACTAACATCTCTCTAACCAGACGATTCATCTTATTGGATTCATCAATGATTACATCAAGATAAATCTTTCTGCTGTTCTCGTCATCCATAATGCCTTCCTGAAGTCCCTCTGCATAGCCTTGAATCAGTGCAATCGGAGTTTTAAGCTCATGAGAAACATTTGCGATGAATTCCTTTCGCATGTTTTCAGTTTCTTCTCTGATTTCAATGTCATGTCGCATCTCCTCGTTAGCTTCTTTAAGCTGAGCAATAGTCTCCTCTAATACAGCAGACATGGCGTTGATGTGTTCACCCAGCTCATCTATTTCATTATGATAAGCTTTTACCTTATATTTTTTTGTAAAATCCATCTTTGAAATGCCCTCTGTGACCTCAATCATTTCAAAAATAGGTTTTGTAATAAAGACGACTATAATATAAGTAAGAGCTGTTGCAATAAGCACACCAAATAAGGCTGTATTAATCATGAATTTGTTGGCTATACCAGAGGCATTCTTCAAGCCCTCGATACAGACTCTTATCATAATATAATTACCATCAGACAACTTACCATACAAAATAAGATAATCTTCATCATTCTTCGGATAATACAGCTTGATTATTTTATACTTGTCAGGAACAATTTTGACAGTATCCTTCTGGCCCGCTCCATTAATGCAATAGGCAAGCTGTTCCTTCATGCTGGATGCATCCGAAAGAGAACACCTTTTAACTACCGAGTATTCATCAAGAATAAGAATAGCAGTATCATTATAATCACTAATTTCATTAAAGTCGCTGCTATATTCTGCGGTATACAACGTGTCCTTTTGGGCGCACTTATTTAGCTCATCGTATACTTCTTCTATGGCTGTTGTTTTTTGTGAAATAAAAAAATCGCCTAAAAAGCAAGAATTAAATATACAACATAACAACAATATAAGAATTATTACGTCGATAATTAATCCTGCAATTTGGCGATTAATAGCACTAGGCTTTCTGATCAACTTCAAACTTGTATCCCATTCCCCAGATTGTCTTAATATAGTTACCTTTATCCTCAAGCTTACTTCTAAGCTTTTTAACGTGAGTATCTATTGTTCTGGCATCGCCAAAATAGTCATAATCCCACACGTGGTTCAAAATCTTTTCTCTAGATAAAGCAATACCAGAATTGGTAATGAAATAATACAGCAGTTCAAATTCCTTAACAGATAACTCAATAGTCTTGCCGTCATTGGTTGCAACATGAGCATCAATATCCAAAGATATTCCACCAGCCTCAACTACAGTCTTACCAACTGTATCATCAGCACTTCTTCTAAGAACAGCATTTACTCTTGCCATAAGAATCTTTGGCGAAAAAGGCTTGTTGATATACTCGTCTGCACCAAGCTCAAATCCATTCAATACGTCATTTTCTTCACCTTTGGCGGTGAGCATAATAACTGGAATAGACGATGTCTCTCGAATCTCTTTTAAAACCCCAAAACCATCTACCTTAGGCATCATAACATCTAAAATAATGAGTTGAATGTCATTATCCATGTAAAAGAAATCAAGTGCCTGTTCCCCATTTTCGGCTTCGATAACTTCGTAGTCTTCTCTAACAAGATAGTCCTTAATGAGCTTTCTCATGCGCGATTCGTCGTCAGCAACTAGAATTTTGTTTTTTGCCATAACATTACCTCACATTATATTTTATTTATTTAAAGCTCTTTCTCTTTGTAAGAGCTCCATTTCCTTCTCCTCAAGTTCCTGTTCCCAATCCACATATTTATTAATCAACTCCTCTTCGTAGTTGAGTATTGTTGGACTGTTGATAGTGGAACTTACATAAAACATGCCAATCACAGCAGTCAATAAAGTAAGACATATAACAACAAGAAATGTATTAAAAGCCTTAAGTCTTTTATTTTCCTTCGCCAGATCCGACTTTGTTTTTGAAGTAGTAACAGCCCCCCTGTTAGGTACTTTTTTTACTGGCTCATTGTCTTTATTATCGGCAGGTTTAATATCGCCCACAGAATATAACGGCAATATATCCTTATTGTTTATAGTCGAACTGGATATCAGATTATTTTGTAACTGTTGAAGAAAAGATAATCCTACAACAGTAGAAAACATTTTGCGTTGTACTAACTGATTATATGCTTTAAGGATATCACTATCCTTAGCATTTTTAAGCTGTGGCATCAGATAATTGATAGCCTTGAGCTCATTTGCTGCTTTCTTGGCCGTAGCTTCATCTGAAAAGGTGAATTCACCCACTTTATAGCTTGCCATTTATCCCTCGAACAGTAATGATTCTAATAATAAAAATTTACTTATAAGTTATTATAATAGTTTGTTCACAAAAAATCTATCAATTTTATTCATATTTTGTTTTAATTCTGACTAATCCAAAAATTGAAACAGCAGCACCTACGGCTGCTACCACAGTAGCTACAAGTATTGTGCCAAAAATGCCCTGTTTTTCTATCAGTGTTCCAGAAGTAATACAAGCCAAAAAATTAGCAATTGCTATGGCACTGTATAAAAATCCCTGACCTTTAACAGCATCCTTTTCCTCCATCAATTCATCCACAAATCCCACAGCCGCAGGTATATATGCCGCAAACGCCACCCCTTGAAACAGCACACTGAAATATAACATTCCAACAGAGTTTGATAACATTGTGACAAATGATTTGATTACAAAAAATATCATTGACGCTGAAATAACCATCTTTGTGCTTATTCTTTTATTTATCTTTGTAAAGAACATCATGGTTGGAAGTTCAACTATCGCCTGCAAAGCTATTATTCCTCCCATATCCGATGTGTTCCCGCCAACGTTCTCGACTATTTGATAAAAGAAATTATTTATTACAACATGGCTGAAAAACGCTCCACATGAACCTATCAGAAAGATAAAAAACATCCTGTATTTTATTATGAACTGCATTGGATTATCATTTTTGTCCTCTAATGCCATGTTCTCGTCAGATGAATTCCGAGATTTAAGATTAAAATCTTTTATACAAAACCATATATATATCTGATCCAAAAGCATTATCAATGATACAACTATAGCAACTACAGGTGCTGCATTAATGGACCAGCTTTCCATAATCTGTCCAACAATAAGACTGATTACAGAAAAGAATAGTGATCCCATTGATCTGCATGCTCCATAATTCATGCTTACAGATGTTTTCTGTAAATAAAAATTTAAAGCATTGGACAGAGGCTGGATTATGTTTATTAAAATAAAGGACAGAATAAATAATACTACAACAACTATAGACTGTTCCTTTGTAAACAACAAAAACAGTTCCGTAATAATCAAAGCCACAAGACAGATATTCATTACACCAAGAACTGATATCCTCTTAGCCTTGTCTGTTGCAGAAGATATTACCTGTTGAGATACAGTTGCTATCAGATATCCAACTGCCATAATTAGCCCTATACCAGGCACGGAAAATCCTTTGCCTGTCAAATATGCGCTGGCATAGCTTACTATGCAACAGTATATGGCCCAATACAATCCCTGTACTGCCCCATAAGATATATTTAACCTCATATGTAACGTATTGTCCATTTAAAAATCTCTTTCTACCTTCTATTTTTTTAATATGTTAATATGATAAAGATAATACTTTGGAGGAAGAAATGAAACATAAAATTTTACGATTAATAATCATTATTGTTATAGCAATATTTGCATTAGCTGGCGGTTATTTTGCATATGCTTACCTGACCTATTACAGATTGGATGATAATCTGATATTAAATGTAGATGGAAAGGGTGACCACTCATCCGTCAATCTTAATAAAGATTATACTTTGGCATCATTTAACACAGGTTTTGGAGCATATTCTGACGACTATACATTTTTTATGGATGGCGGAAAAGAAAGTTGGGCCTTTTCTAAAGAAGCCGTATACAACAATCTGGCAGGTGGCTTTGATGCCATAAACGCAGTTAATCCCGATTTTTATTTTCTACAGGAATTAGATTTGGATGGCACCAGAAGCTATCATGTTAACGAAGCCGAATATTACAAGAAGCTTCTTGGCAGCACAGGCAAAAGCTATTCTACTGTTTTTGCCCAAAATTATGACAGTCCATTTCTGTTATACCCTCTTACGCAGCCTCATGGTAAAAATAAAGCAGGAATAATGACTGTAAGCAACTACGATATAACAAAAAGCATCAGACGTTCTTTACCTGTCGAAGAAGGCTTTTCAAAATTCTATGATTTGGACAGATGTTACAGTAAAAGTTATATCAATATAGAAGGTACTGATAAGAAGCTTGTATTATACAACGTACACCTGTCAGCCTACACTACGGACCCTGGCACTGCGGAAGAACAGATTACTGTTCTTAATGAAGACATGATATCAGAATATGAAGCTGGTAATTATTGTATTGCAGGCGGTGATATGAACAAAGATCTCTTGGGAGATTCATCGACATATTTCAAAAAACTAAACAACGGCGCCAACTGGGCAAAACCATTCCCTAAGGAGCTTTTAGATTCTTCCTTAACGATAACGGCCCCATTTAATGAAGCAAATCCTATTCCTACATGTCGCAATGTTGACGCTCCATATACAGTTGATACATTTGTATTAACTATTGATGGTTTTATAACAACGGCTAATGTTTCAATCACAGAGACAAATGTAATTAACGCCTCATTCAAATACTCAGACCACAATCCTGTGTATATTAAATTTAGACTTAATTAAAACAAACCCTGGAGGAATTATCCCCCAGGGTTTGTTTTATGGCATCATAATATTTAAATCTACATTTGATTTAATTCCATCTACCTTGCCACTTTCAGAATACTGCCAGATTCTATAATTATATGGCCAATACATCTCCAATGTATATCCTGCAAACCATTTATCATATTCGTCAAGCTGTGTTAAATCAATAAGCAAAGCTCCCATCTCAGTATTATGATAGATCATAACATCATAGCCCTTAGAAGAAACATATTCCAAAAATGCCTTGGTAATATCTGTCCTTTCCTGAACACTAAGCTGATTCATTCTCGCTTTGCTGTTGCTCACTCTTTCTATGTCATATACCACAGGAAGCTTAATGTCATAATCTGATATTATGTCTAATACCATGTCAGCTTCTTCTATAGCCTCTTCTGTTGTTATAGCCTGAGAAAATACATATACTCCTACATCTATATCCGCATCACTGGCTCCCTTGAGGTTCTTTTTGCAAAACTCATCTTCCACCAGTTTGCCACTCTCATAGCCTCTATAGACTGCTCTTACAAAGGCAAATTCCACTCCATCATCAGCAACCTTGTTCCAATCGATTTTTCCCTGGTGACTACTTACATCAATACCCTTTTTAGAGGTAACAACACCATTTTCCACATAGGTACAGATACCATTTTCTTCATCAATCACAAGATTATTAGGATTATATCCATGATGGGTAATATCATCTAAAATATCAACAAAATGATACATACCCTGGGACGCCACAACAATGTACTCCGGATACAGGCTTTTAAAAACCGCCAAAGGGGTCTCTCCTTCTTCCAAAGCCCGCTTTATGGTTGCAAGCAGCGAAGTCTCACCATCATGTTTAGCCTGTTCCAAAAGAGCGTCCACCTCATCCTGAGTATAAGTAACTTCTTCTACTACAATCTCAGGCTGCGTATTTTCTGGGTCCCCAACACTTATTTTAAATTGTGTAAAAAATATAAGTCCTGCAATTACCACTATTGCTACAATAACGGTTGCAATAATTGCACTGACAAATCTTTTATTTTTCTTGTGTCCCATAACTCCTCCGATTTATATAATATAACATACAATAGTCTAATATCTCTATACTTTTTAAATTGCTTATTAAAATCCTCAGATTTACTTTCTTTTATTTGTGATTTTTCTTATAATATACATCAGTATATGTCTATATTAATAAGGAGAAAAGCAATGGCTATTAAAACAATTCTGGTAGCTCAGTCAGGCGGCCCTACTGCAGCTATTAATTCAAGTCTGGCCGGAGTTATTAACGCTGGTATCAAAAATGGACTAAACGTTCTTGGATCTGTTCATGGAATTCTTGGTGTAATCGATAATACAATCCTCAATATCAACGAACTTAATCAAAAAGAGAACAATTTTATCAAAAAACTCCAAATAACACCTGCCATGTATCTGGGTTCTTGCCGATACAAGCTCAGCGAAAATGATTATCCTGCAATTTTTAAGCGTTTTGAAGAATTGTCTGTAGACGCTTTCATCTATATCGGTGGCAATGATTCCATGGATACTGTTGTAAAGCTGTCAAAATATGGCGAATCTATACACTCTCCAATAAGAGTAATAGGAGTTCCAAAGACAGTAGATAATGATTTATGCGGTATAGATCACAGTCCTGGATTTGGCTCTGCTGCCAAATTTGTAGCTACCAACGTACGTCAAATGGCATACGACGTTTCTATATATCCTGTTAAAAGTGTAACAATAGTTGAGATAATGGGACGTGATGCAGGTTGGCTTACAGCTTCTTCTGTATTGGCAAGAACTGGCTCCATCACAATGCCACAGCTTATATATCTTCCAGAAAGAGCCTTTAACACAGAAAGCTTCTTAAATGATGTGAAGTCTGCTCTGGAAAAAGAAGACCATATAATGATATGTATCTCAGAAGGCATTCATGATGCAGCAGGCAACTATATCTCTGCCACAGAATCAAAGGAAGACACCTTTGGACACAGTATGTTAAACGGCGCCGGAAAATATTTAGAAAACCTTATCAGCGCACGTTTAGGTGTTAAAGTACGTTCTGTAGAGCTAAATATTCCTCAGCGTTGCAGCACACATTTGGCTTCAAAGGTTGACCTTGAGGAAGGATTTACCTTAGGTTCTAACGCCGTTGAGTTGGCTTGTGCTGGCGAGACAGGTTTAATACCTGTTCTTACACGAGTAAGCGATAATCCATACAGTGTTACTTATTCCAACGTAAAAGCTGATACAATTGCCAACAACGCCCGAGAGGTTCCTCAGGAGTGGATTAACGAAGCTGGCAACAATGTTACTGATGACATGATTACATATCTAAAACCACTTGTTATGGGAGAGGTTGCTGTCGAATACGAAGACGGCATACCAGCTTTTCTAGATATACCTCATTTATAAAATGAAAACTTCAAGAAAACTTACACTTACTGTATTTTTATATCTGATTGTATTATTTATAAACATATCTATATTTAGGGGCGAATCTGCCCCTATTTATAGTTGGATAATTACATTATTCCTTTTAGGACTTATTACCGTTCCGATATCTTCCAATATCTTTAACGGCTTTTTTGATCATGGCTATATTTTTTCCAAAACAATATCAATCACAATATGTAGCATGCTATTCTTTTGGCTTAGTTCTCTTAAGCTGATAAGATTTACCAGCATTAACTGTATTATCACAGTTATTGTTGTTGCACTGCTTGTATATGGTCTTTTACTTATCCGGGGAAAACATCATATCAATATCGGTATTTCAGGACTATATAATGTTTTAAAATACGAGCTTGCTTTTGCTACAATCCTTACATTTTTGCTATGGATAAAGGGCTACAATCCCTCTGCCTATGGAACAGAACGATTTATGGACTATGGCTTTATGCAAAGCATGATGCTTACTGAATATTTTCCTGTTGAAGATTTTTGGTTTTCCGGAACAAGCCTTAACTACTACTATCTGGGCCAATATATTGCTGTATTTTTAACAAAACTCAGCTTTACCAAGGTATGTTACAGCTATAACCTGATGCTAATGAGTCTGTGTACCATAGCCATGATTCAAGCTTACTCAATAATAAGATTTTTACTACTAGAAAGACTTGATTCCAAAAGGGCAAAACTTGGCTCCATTTTTGGAGGCATATTAGGCAGCTTAAGCCTGTGTGTAATGGGCAATATGCACTATGTTATTTACAGGTTCATAATGCCCTTATCTAACAGATACCTTAACACAGATTTTGACGAAGAGCTTATCGGCGAGAATTTTTGGTTTCCACGTTCTACCAGATATATTGGTTATTATCCAGAAACCAACGACAAAACTATTCACGAATTTCCATCCTACTCTTTTGTACTCGGAGATCTCCACGCCCACGTGATAAATATTGTTTTTGTGCTTACTTTGATTGCAATACTAATTGCCTACGCACATAAAATGAAAGATAAAAAGCAACGATTGGACTATGATAACTTTTTACTACTTAGAATAATTAATCCTACAGTATTACTGATTGGTTTATTCTTAGGACTATTTCAGGGATCAAATTATTGGGATTATCCAATATATCTTTTGATATCCATCACCGTGTTGTTTTTTGTAAACCTTAGAGTCTATTATTTCTGCAAGATTCCTCTGGTAATAACTCTACTACAAGGTGTAATAATAGCAGGTATATCCAAGATTGTTATTCTTCCATTTTCCATGAACTTTGAAAAAATGGCTTCAATACTACGCTTGGCAGATAACCATTCTCCTGTTTATAAACTTATTATCCTGTGGGGTTTTCATTTCACTGCCTGCATTATTGGCTTAGTACTTATTGTTATAGACTATCGCAAAGAAAAAAAAGAATATTATGGACGCCACGTAATAAGAGCCTTTGATGCTTTTATGCACCAAATATCAATATCAGATTTTATAATATTTATTCTATCCTTGTGTGCCATGGGACTGATACTGACACCAGAATTTGTATATATAAAAGACATCTATGAGGCAGGATATGCAAGAAGTAATACCATGTTCAAACTTACCTACCAGGGTTATATTATATTTAGCCTGTGCGTCCCATATTTTATTACAAAAATGATTTTTTCTACCGAAGGAAGGATTAGAAAAATAATTGGTATCATTTTTTTGATATTAACACTCCTACAATGTGGTTACTTTGCCACATCAGTAAAGCTATATATGGGTAATGTTTTTGATTTTGATAACTTCAAAGGAATTAACGCCCAATACTACTTATATCATGATGATGCCTTCATGGACGACGTTGGTGCCATAGAATATATTAATGATAATATCAAGGAAAAATCCACTATCCTAGAGGCCAACGGTCTTAGCTACACCAACTATAACCGCATATCTGTTAATACCGGTATGCCTACACTATTAGGTTGGCATACCCACGAGTGGTTATGGAAAGATAATCTTGACCTGGTAGATACGCGAAGTGAAGATATAAAAACCATTTACACTACGCAAGATGACAGTTTGCGACAGCTTCTAATAGATACTTATGATATAGAATACATCTACATTGGAAGCTGTGAATTTGAAATGTACAACACTGAATACTCCACTCTAATGCTTGATAAGCTACTGGAACTTGGAGATATAGTCTACAGTAATCAAAACAGTTATTTAATCAAACTGTAAACAAAAGACCTGACAGATTGCCAGGTCTTATATTATATAAATCAATTGTAATCGCCTCTTGCATCAAGGGCAGAATGCGTAGCATAAAACTGTTTTTTGTTTATATACATTCGTCTGTCTGCTTCCTGAGCTAACTGTTCAATGGTAGCTCCTTCTATTTCTCTGGCTCCAACATATCCCTTGGCAAACATAACTGCTCCTGTGTATTCACTAATCTCATTTAGACATCTTCTGTCTATTTCTTCATTAATCTTATTAAACTCATCCTCACTTGCCTTAAGAAGAACTATAAATTCATCGCCTCCGTTGCGATATACTTTACCATAGTCCTTTACAACATCCATCAACATATTGGCACTTTTTACAATAAGAGCATCTCCAGCCTTGTGACCATATCTATCATTAGCAGTCTTAAGACCATTGACATCTGCAAACATTATCCAAGTATCTTCGTCAATCTTGGATTTGGATAGTTCTGCAAACCTTAGAATAAAAGCATTTCTGCTGTAAGCTCCTGTCAGCTCATCTACAAATGACACCCTCTCAAGACGTTCTCTTTCTCGCTTATCAGCATCTATGTTTTCAGAACAGATAATCACCTCATTTATGTCTGCCTCTAAGTCATCGCCTACACGAATGAGATTAAATCTCTGCCACTGACCTTTAAAATCTATTATCTCAATAGAGATATTCTTTTTTCCTCTCATTCTTGAGCTCATAGTATCAAAATCATAGAATCGCAAGGCTTCATCCAGATAATTTGGATTGCAAAGCTTGCGCATGATGGCATTCATCAAAAACTGAGTGTGCTTACCTTTGTAATCAGCCGGAGTCTTAAATATCTCAGGGTTGATATTTCCTATTTGTCTATATGTATCATTTTCTATATCTACGACACATACTGACACATAAATTCCTGCCACCTCATTAAGCAAAGAGCTTTCTCTTTCAAGAGTATCCTTTGATTTTTCTAACTTTTCGTTTTGCATAGCTATAAGAAGGAAAAGTAAAAGCATAGTCTGGAAAGTATAATATATGGATTCATCGATAACATTTACAACCAGTCTTGCACCTATCTGACACAAGATATAAAAGATAAAAGGAATGACTCTAAGGGTGCCAAGTTCTTTCCTGGCTGCATATACTACTATACCTACCAAAAGCAACTCAATAATTATAGATATAGCCTCAACATTATATATATTTGTTCCAATAGTTGTATTATCTATACCAAGCAGTCTAAGGATGATATATCCAGAAATAATAACTGCTATAAAACATCCTATTGCAAGTATATAGCTAATCACCTTCTCTGAAAGCTTATCTATCTCAGGCTTATGCTCCAACAGGGCGCATATATATTTAACCAAAAACATGCAAACTGGAGCTACGGCAAAAACAGTAACATCCCTTAAAATATAGCCTATTCTGTATACGGACATCTGCGTATCATAAAATCCTACCTTGCCAATGGCAGACACGGTATATGTACAACATACTATCAATAAAGAAACCAGGTTTGTCCAAAGCGCCCTTTTTATCCACAGAGTTGTCTCACTGTTATCCTTGTTAATAAGTAATGCTACTAAAAACAATGCTGTCATCAGTATTGCTACTATTGTCGATGTCAATGTTATGATATACATAGTTCACCTCAATTAAATTCTGGTTGTTTAAGTATAATATCACGAAAAAAAATGCAAATGCTTATTTTCACAGATTAGTCAGAATAACTCCATAAAAAAGAGATTCTGAAATCAAATCTCAGAACCCCCTTAATATCAATAATTCTATTTGCCTTCGTAGGTTACTACTGCTTCTACATCATATTTGGCAAGCTTTTCTCTTCCCTTGAGACCTGCAAGCTCCATAAGAAATACAATCTTTACTACTTCACCATCAAGCTGCTCTACAAGTGAAGCTGCGGCCTCGATGGTTCCGCCTGTTGCAATTAGATCATCTACAATAACTACCTTCTGTCCTGGTGTTATTGCATCCTTGTGCATCTCTATTGTAGCTGAACCATACTCCAAATCATATGACTTGCTAATAGTCTCACATGGAAGCTTTCCAGCCTTTCTAATAAGAACAAAAGGCTTGCCCAAGGCATATGCCAAAGGTGCTCCAAGAATAAATCCTCTACTCTCAGCGCCAGCGATAACATCAAACTCTACACCCTCAAGAAGCTTCTTCATCTCATCTATAGCAAGCTTAAAGCCATCTGCATCTTGAAGAATGCTTGTAACATCTCTAAAAATAATACCTGGCTCTGGGAAATCAGGTATGCTTCTAATATAATCTTCTACCTTTTTCATATATACTCCTTATCCTGAAACAACAATCTAATACATGTTGTTTCAAACATAATCCTTATTTATAATAATACAAACCTCAGATAATGGAAAGATTATTATAGGAAGTGGACTAGACGGGAGTCGAACCCGTGTCCAAAAACCAATTCCCGCCCCTTCTACAAG
>JABUSV010000138.1 GCA_021442555.1 Pseudobutyrivibrio sp.
AATAATGACGGATACTGTGACATCTGTAATGAAATCGTAGACGAAGAACTTGCACACAAAATAAAACTTAACCCCCACACCCTCCACGCTACCGCAGGCAACTATAATATAACCATCAAAGGTAACCTTCCAGACGGGGCATATGCCCAGGCTTCCCTTGTTTACAACACAGCCCAGGTAGAAAACCTTATCGAGAATAAAACTGACGAGAAAGTTCAAGTGGTAGCAGCCATTGATGTTACTATCTATGATGCTGATCACAATGTCTTTCAGCCAGAGGACTATGGAGAGACTGTAGAAGTTACTTTTAGCAATCTTGATATAGATAAGCCAGAAGATGTAAACGTATATCGAGTTAATGACAATAACTCTGTTGATGAAATTGGAACAGATGCTGTGTCTAATTCAGCAGTAGAGTTTGAGGCAGAGCACTTTACAATATATGTTATTACAACAGTAACCACTTGTGATTATCCTGAAGATTACGAGCCATTTAATACCATTACTCAGTACATTACTGTAAATGATGGCGTTGAAAAGTATTATCAGGTACAAAAGGCAAATCTTAAAGTATATGTTCCAGAAGGAGAAAGCTTGGATCCTTCTGTATCTGTAAAGGTTGGCACAAGAACAGTTGCACTGTCTGATACAAGTGTTTCTAATCAGGCTGGAGATGGACAGATTGTAAATGTGTCCATAGAGTTTGGTAACGGCTTAGCATATGATATTGACGAGATAACAGGTGGAGAGCAGGTAGCAATTACTTTTAATCCTGGAAGCTATAACACATTCCCGTTTGCAATATTGCAGGAAAATGCAGATGACCAAAAAGGTGATATAACACAGTTTTTTGAGATAGATGGTGGAGATGGCCCATCGGGCAAGGTGCCTATGGACATCACTTTGAGTAGTGCAAAAAATGATCCTGCAAATGTGAATGCTCTTTCATTTGATGTAGCAGATAATCATGCATCCAATGAAGCTAATCGCGCAGTGTATATGAAGGGTCAGTCAGGAAGTATTGCTGTAACTTATAACACTGGTAAAGCATGCACAAAAACACCAAGCCAGTCAGGAGACAGCATTACAAATCTTGGAATATTAAATGGAAAGCTTGTGTTTAAGGCAGATAAAGCAGGTGAAACTGAGCTTTTATATTCAGTTAATGGAACAACCATCAAGTATTATATCGAAGTAATCGAGGCTACTCTTCCATCCATAACAGATACATCCTATGGACAGAAAGATGCCATGGTTCCAACAGTGACCGCATCCAATGGATCAGACATATCAAGTCAGTTGGACAACTATAAGTGGACTGCTGGACCAACTATCAATAATGCTGCTGACTATTTGAAGCTGAGCGCAACAGATGAAGCTACAGTAAGCTATACCTATAAGGGGGTTGCTTTTAGCAATAATTATGCAATTACACCAAGAGTAATCGATAATGCCATGGTCATAAAAGATCCTTCATCTTCAGTGACCATGAAAGAGATGTTTGAAAATGCATCCTATACTATAGGTGGCGCTGGTACGGGAACTTTGCCTGTTACGGGATTTACTTATCCAACAGACACAAGATTTGAAACAGCAAAGCAGCCAGTCCTTGGAACAGACTTTACAGCTACAGCTAAAATGGTTGGTGCTGATGGAAATGGTGTCAAATATGACATTACAATCAAAGGCAAAGGCAATTATACGACTATATCTACTACGGGAGTAAAAATCCAAAAGACTATAGCTGGAAATAGTATAGAGAACGTATTTGAACTGAAGTGGAATTCAGATGCCACTGCAAATTATGTATACGACAACGAGGTGATTAATCCATTTGAAAATGGAGACCTCTATATCAGAAATAAAACCAATAACGATAAGATCACCAAGGCCAATATGTCATCTAAAGGTGTTGTCGTAACATCCACGGCTGATACCAAAGATGTTGGTACAAAGACTCTTAGAGTAACAATCGCAGGATATACAGGCGAGCTGACAGAAAACTATGTTATAAATCCATATGATATTAGCGCGAATGCCATAGATACTACAGGTACCAACATTAAACCAACCAAAGTCTACACAGGGAACCCAATTGAGTTGGTAGCGGGAGTAGATACTGTCGCTGTACAGGTAAGTCATTCCAACAATAATGCAACTTTGGTTGAAGGCACAGGTAAGGATTACACAATAACCTACAAGAACAATGTAGATGTGGGTGCTACAGCCAAGGTTATGGTAAAAGGTGAAGGAAATTATACCGGTGAAAGAGAAATCGGCAGCTTCGAAATAATAGGAAATCTTAACCTTAACGCCACAATTGTACTTATTAATGGAGCAAAAAGATCCACAGCTTCAGACCCAGACAAGGATGGAATATATACTACAGACTATAAGGAGTCATTTAATGAAAATGCTATTGTACCTAAGATAGAGATTAGTCTTCCTGGAAAGGGAGTCATCTATAAAAACAGCATAAGCCCAACGCAAGACTTAGGTCTTGTAACGGTTGAGGCTGTTGGTGGAAAAAACGAGAACGGAACATATGATAATGATTGCGTAAATGCGGGAACAAAGTATCTGAAGATTACAGGTGTAGCAGGTACTGATTGTGCAGGAACGGAGCTGTATGTTTCATATAATATAACAAAGCGAAATATAGAAGATTCGGATTTGGTAAGCGCTGAAACTACAAGTGACACAGCTTTTATCTATGATGGTACTGTGCATGAAATGCACAATTATCTTTCCCAGACGGATTTTAGCAATCCGTACGATGCAAATGGTAAATCTGTACCGGGTTACATTCTTTTCGATAACGGCTTAAACAGGTGTCTTAGAGAGGGCGTAGAGTTTGATTATTCGCAGACTCCTTCTGACCAAAGGAATGTTACAGATACTGTTACCTATACTATTACAGGTAAGGGTAACTATACAGGTACTATAACTGGTTCATATTCTATTAATCAGCTGGATATTAAGGATTGTACGATTACACTTGAAGAGGAAACAGCAGGTTCCAGAGATTGGAAATATGCAGGTGGAGCCCCTGTAACTCCAAAGGTTATCTCTGTAACTTATAATGGAGAGACTATAGCTCCTGCAAACTATACTGTAGGTTACGAAAACAATGAAGCTCTTGGAGTAGCTACTGTTAAGATAACAGGAAAGAACAATCTAAATGGAACAAAAAGAGAGTCTTTTAACATTGTAAAAAGAGTGCTGGCGCCTACTGAGATAAAGATTGTTGTCTATGCCAACAACAAACCATATGAAGCAAGTTGGGACGGTACAGGTTATGTTGTGACTGGCTGGGCTCCAACATATACAGGACTCAACCAGAAGCCTAATAAAATAGAAGTATATGTAGGAAACTCAACTACGCCACTGGCATCTGGTAATGCAGGAGATTACAGCTATACCTTCGATGGTGATGTAAAGAATGCTTCAACGACGCCTACAAAAAAGTTTACTATTAATTTTAAAAATAACTATGATGGCACAGGAAGTAAAGAGGTAAAGTACCAGATTAAGCCTGTACAGCTGACAGCAGACAATGTCAGATTGTCTACAACCGTTCAAAAAACAGATATTAACGGTGATTATGATGCGGTTAATGACACAAATAATCAATACTATTCTTATGAAACAAGCGTAGTATACAACAACAAAACTCTTGTAAAGGGAACAGATTATGACCTTACGTTAGATTTAAATGCAACCAAAGCTGGTGGACCATATACTTATACTATTGTAGGCAAGGGAAACTATGCGGGTGCAAATTCTGTCACAGGAACCTACACCATAGGTACAGATATCTCAAACGCATCTGTTAAGCTGATTGATAAGATCACAGGTCAAGAGTGCGCAAAAGAAGGCACAAAATATATTGTGCCATTCCAAGGGACAGGAACAAATCCTACAGTACAGGTTGGGTCATATGTAATAAATCGCGATGTTGAGTTGGATTGGAAATCTTTAGATTACTCAACTGATGTAGTTAATGCTCATGGTGAAAATGGCAACAATTGTACTGTTACAGTTAAGGGAAAAACTAACGGATTAGACCAGCTATTCTATGGCGAAAAGACTATAGATTTTAAGATAGTGCCATATGATATAGGGGTATATTCTGGTAATGCTGATTCTTATACAGGATTTGTAATAGAGGACGAATCTGACATTACTTACAGGGTAAGTGATAAAACCTTTATCTACAGCGGTGCTGAGATTAATCTGAAGATGAAGGCGACCTATAAGGTGGAAGGGCAGCCAAAAGCAGCAATAGCTTTTACCTCAGATGATCAAAATATTTCCCTTGTTGATATTGGTACAGGGCAAGCGCCGGTTATTAAAGATTCAGGTACATATAATATCAGAGTCCAGGCAGATGGCAGCAAAAATGGTGGCAACTATGTTGGCAAGAATGAGATATATGTTTATACCGTTAAGAAGCCAGATCAGAGCAACACAGGATTACTTGATGTTACTGTTGGTGATCAAATATATACAGGAAGAAGAATAGAGCCAGAGCCACAAACGGTAAAGTTTAACGTTAATAATTTGTCTGACTGGAAGAATTACTTTACGTTGGATTATCCACAAAGCGCAAACGGGAAGACTTACGACAACACGACAGTTGGCGAAGGCAAGGGTATAGTGCGCCTTGTAAGCAATGGGGAACTGTATGCAGCCGGAGTATATAAGGATGTTGAGTTTAAAATTGTAAGCGCCAATGATCCGAGCTTGGTTGAGGTTAATATCAACCCAGTTACATATCAGGGAGATACACAGCAAAATATTCCACCTACGCATACGGTTAAGATGAAAAACATTTCTGATCCGCTGGTGGAAGGTACAGACTACGATATTGAGTGGGATACAGATGGTAACGGTGATCCGGATTATAAGTTGCCTGGTACACACACTGCAAGAATAACAGGCAAGGGCGTAAAGCTGGATTCTTCAATTAATTTTACAGTAAGCTACAATACATTATTGTCTCTTAGCAGCAACCTTGTAAGGGTATTCTATACTGGACAAGATTACAATGAGGGAAGTTTTACCAAGGGATATAGTGTTGCTAATCATAAGGATGATTTCAAGGTAGTCTATTTTAAAAACTTGACAGATGCCAATGCTGCATCTGCCAGTGACTATAGTACAGGAACAGTTATTAATGACCTAGTTTTATATGACATTAGTCCAGACAATCTAAATACACCAAAGGAAAATGCAAAGATAACATTTACTGGAAACGATACAGGCTATGTGAGAGGTACTTGTGAGTATGGGCCTGTCAAGGTATGTGGCACTCTTGCAGATACTGAGATTAATGTTGAGTTTACAAACAGAACTTACTACAGAACAGTAAACACGCCAGAAGGTGTCAAAACTTTAAGTTATTACAGGTATACAGGCAACGATATTACTCCAGAAGTAGCAGTAAAAATTGGAACTGGCGTAGATGAGATAATCGTCAGACCTGAACAGTATACGGTGACTTATACACCTCAAAAAACTGTGGGACGATATGAACTGAAGGTAGAAGGTAAGTCTGGGCCAGGAATGCTATATCCTGGCACAGAAAAAACTGTAGAGTACGATATTGTATACGATATGGGGGCAGATACAACATACGCATTCAAAAATAATAAGACATCATACGAATATACAGGTGGTGAGATAACGCCTGAAGTTTTGGTGAATTTTGCAGGAAAAGAGATTTCCAGCTTAAATACAAGTTATTTTGTTACAAAGTATTTTGGAAATAAGGACACAGGTACAGCAACCGTAGAATTGTCACCAGCAGGATCTTATATAGTTGGAGAACCAGAGTCATTATCATTTACCATCACAGGAATAGAGTTAAACACAGGAAATACAACTATTACTTATGATCAAACCGAGAAGTACTATACTGGCAATGAACAAAAACTTGAGAACTTGGTTGTAACCTACAATAATCACAATTTAGTAGAAAACCAGGATTATCGTGTGAAATATGTTAACAACAAAGATGCTGGTACTGCTACTTATAGCATAATTGGCTTGGCGCCTTACAGTACGGCAGCGGATGGTATAACAGGTAACTTTACTATAAAACCAGCACCTTTGTCGGGTGCAACAATCACGGTTGATACTGGCTATTATGATGGAGGAGCAGAGGTTCGCCCTAATTATACCGTTGAGTTCAATGGACATACATTAACTAAGAATGTGGACTATGAGGAAGATAATCAAACCTGGGGCAACAATACTGCAAAAACCGCAGGTGCAACTATAAGTCTTAAGGCAAAAAGCTCTAACTTTATAACCGATAGCCGCGCTTCAGGGACTTTTGAAATCCAAGCACTAGATCTTGCTTCGGCAGATGTTAAGCTTAACAAGGAATCCACAGAGTACACAGGAGAACAGTTTACCCTTGATTCGCTGGGCATTGAGCTTAAGACCTACAAGTATGATAAAGAAAACGGGCGTGTGCTTGACAAGAATAATGACTATGATTTGCAGATTACTGGTGCTGAAAAGATTCAGGATAAGAACAGGTATCAGATAGACATAGTCGGAAAGAACAACTGCTCTGGAACAAAGACCGTATTCTTTACAGTAACAGAAAGATCAATAAAGGATAATTACAAGGCTGATGGAACAGGTATTATCACTATTGATGTAGAGAATATTGATATAGCACACTTTACGCCAGGAGCAGACAATAAGCCTAATATCACAATTATTGACAAGGGATTAAAGAATGATACAATTCCACCTACTCCAGCGGGTGAGAAGACTCTTGAGGAAGGGGTTGACTATAGTGTTGTCTTACATAATGCTAGGCAAAGTGGTGATGGTGTAGCTGATTCTGTAGGTGGACCTTATGTAACAATAACAGGTATTAATAATTATAAGGATTCTGTAGACATAGGGTTCAAGATAGGTGAAGATATCACTGACACAATGGTATCGCTAGATCCAGATAAACCAACTCTGAGTTATACCTACGATGCCAATTCTCACCAACCTACGGATATCAAGGTAACAAAGGGCGGTGTGGAATTAACAGAAGACGATTACACCGTTGAAATGTATAGTAATCTTGCAAATGGTGAGTACACGGGAGATGACTTTACTAACGCTGGAACCAAGTATGTCCTTATAAAAGGCAAAGGAAAGTACTATGGAACAAAGGTAGAGAAATATACCATAGACAAAAAGAAAGTTACACCAGGAAATAAGCCAAAGCTTTCTATCAAGCTGGGAGATGGTTCTGATTGGGTTAGATATTATCTGGATGAAAACAGTCAAGCTACCGAATATAGGGACAAGGATGGTATTTCAAGGATATATTCTACTGTATATAACGGAGAACCTGTTGTGCCAAAGGTAACGGTATACGACATTAGAACTGTCAATGGCAAAGAAGAAGAGTTTGAAGTAAACGAAGCTTACATTTCAAATGTTAGATACGATAATAATACAGAGTATACCAAGGAAGGTACTCCAGCTAATGTTATAGTGTCATTGACGGGCAACTATGCTGATGGATACAACGAGATAAAGCTTCCATTTACTATTGCACAAAGAAGCTTAAGCGGAGATGAGACAGGAGATGCTACCATTGATTTTGTAGTGTCAAATCCTGATGTTAAGTACAGGTTTACAGGAGACGCAATCAAGCCTGCGATTGAAGTAGTATACAAGGAGAATCACAACGCATCTGCTCCTTTAAAAGAGGGCGTAGATTATGACCTTGATTATGACAACAACATATATCCTGGTACAGCTACAATTACAGTTACAGGTAAGGGCAGCTATACAGGAAAACTAACAAAGAGCTTTGACATTGTGGCATCTATTGAAAAAGACGTTATCATCAGAAGCAATGGTAATACAATTGATAAGAATACATGGAAGCTTCCAGATCAGTTGTTTACAGGTTCAAGTCCTTCAATAGAATCCTTTGGAATCAAGCTGTATCTTAAAGAAAAGAATGGTTTTGAGTATGAGATTCCACAGTATGTAATGGTTGATGGTGTTGAGCGTCAGAATTACAGTGTAAGTACGTCATCGGCTAATGTAAATAATGGTTCTATCAGAATCGATAATGAAAACAGTGGATACTATGATGATTCAGTTCTTCTTACCTATGATGTAACAACGAACTTAACAAACGTTAATGCAAAAGCATATCCTAGAGAGTATATGTATACAGGTGGTGTTATAGTACCTACCTTCAAATTCTATAGAGGCGAGGAAGAGGTATTTATCACTTATAGAGATAGAGATGTTCAGTATTACTATTTTAATGATGATGCCAACAAAGATAAGCCTGTTATAAACAATCAGGTAATTAATGTAGGGCGTTATTATGCTAAGTTTAATGTAACAGTTGGAAATAATACCAAGGAAATGAAAGCTTATTTCGACGTAATTCAAAGAAATCTTGGTACAGATGAAGTTACGATTAATTGCATAGAAAACTGGGCTTACAGAGGTAAAAACATCGCCATCGAGCCACCTGTAGTGGTTAAGATAGGAGATGTTGTAGTACCAGAGTCAGAATACAGTGTTGTATACAGCAACAACAAGCTCCCTTGGAAGGAAGGCAAGGAAAAACCTACAATAAAGATAGTTGGAAATAACGGTAATTTTACTGGAGAAAAGGAAAAGAACTTTAATATCTATCTTCAGAAGGTTCAGACTCTAAGGGCAAACGTGGTTGGAAGCAATGCTATTGATTTATCATGGGATGTATTTACTGAGCGAGTAACAGGATATTATATTGAGCAGGAAGCTAAGCTTGATATAAATGGCAATAAAATAACCAGAGACAAGACAGATATTTTGGATTCAAAAGATACCGGATATACTTCTGGTAATGCTTTTAGAATATCAGGCCTCGAAGGAAAGTGTACATATGTATACAGTGTCAGACCTTATCTTAAGGTAGGCAATGAAGAGTATCTTGGTGAAAAAGTAACTGTTACAACAGGAAAAATTAATAACAAAGCTATTCAGATATCTGTTACGCCTTCTGCAAAGGGACAGGTCAAGGTTAGCTGGGCCGACCCAGGCAATGCAGATTTGAAAGCAGACAGATACACAATCAGAAGATATGAGGATGGAAAGAGGGCATCTACTGAAAAGTCCATGGCATCATATCCATCAACAAGTTCAAGCTATACAAATAAGAATTTGACAAGTGGAACCAAATATTTCTATTATGTAATAGGATATCGTTGGTCAGGAACGGCGTATGAAGAGATAAGCAGATCTGCAGAAATACCTGTTGTTGTTCAGTGATATTACTAAAACAGTAGGAAGTAATATGCATGTCTAATGACAAGAAGTTTACCATCGGAGGCTTCTCCTTTGATAACTACTACGAATACAGAGCGGCACAGGAGGACGTGCAAAAAATTGAATATATCAACAAGGAGTTGGATGTAAGAGACCCTGAGGTTGCTGTAAGACTGTACAACGACCTGAGAGATGGAGTGATTACATTTAATAGTCCTATAGGTCAGCAGTTTGCAGAGCATGTAGCAGATATAGTAGCGCATAACTCTGAAAGCATGCTGGACGACAGACAGTTGATAAAAGAAGCAGAAACACAGGCCAAGAGTCAGAGAACTATTGGCCTTGTTTTCGTGTCACTGGCAGTTCTTATTTTTGGCGTTTACGCAGCAGTGGAGTTCAAGGATGTATATAAGACCAGGCAGATAGCCAAGATGGCAGAACAAAAGCAGGCTACCTTAGAAGCTATGGAGGAAGAGCAAACCAAAAGAGGTGTGGAGGAGTATATAGAACCAACAATCACCATAACGCCTATTGTTAGCGCAGATGATGTAGAAAATAGCCAAGTCAACAATGAAGAAGTGGCTGATATTCGATACAATGGAGCTCAATCCATGTTAGAAAGTCCATGGAATACTGCATATAATGCAGAGGATTTGACGATGCTGGCAGAATTTACGGAGCTATATAGGCAAAATAGTGATCTTGTGGGGTGGCTGGAGATTGTTGACACTGATATCAACTATCCGGTTATGCAGACTCCAAGTGATCCGGACTTTTATTTAAGACGCGATTTTAACGGAGCAGATGACACCAACGGAACATTGTATGTGGACTACAGATGTGATGTTATTAATTCTACCACCAACACCATTATATACGGTCACGATATGAAAAGTGGAAAGATGTTTGGTGGACTAAAAAGATATTTGGACAAAGATTTCCTGGAGAAACACAAGAATATAACCTTTACCACCATATATGAAGAAAGAGAATACGAGATAGTTGCGGTTGGTCTGTCAAAGGTTGGATATAACGATGACGACAGTTATAAATATTATGATTTTATAGATGCAGCAGACGAAAAAGAATATAAAGAATTTATTGATAATATTTCCTCTCTAAAGGTTTCTGAAAAAAATGTCGATATTAGTATGACAGATAAAGTTCTTACTCTGTCCACTTGTAATAGTTATACAGAGGACGGAAGACTATTTGTTGTGGCAAAACGCATAAAATAATGCTATAATCTACTATATCTAGATTCTTATAATCATGGGGAAATAGTAATGAGAAGAGGAACAAAACTAGGATGGCTGTTAGTTGGCATGTCTGTTGTACTCTGTGGTTGGACTATTGCAGCTGATTCGGTAAACAGTGCAGAGTTCACAGAGGAAGAGATTGACATAGTTGAAGCTGAACCAGCAGCTCTTTTAGATGAGAGTAATGTCGAATATGTAAATTATGACGATCAGATAATGTTAATGTCTTATAGGACTAATGATAACTGTGATTTTGATGACGCAACTGGAACACTGACAATAAATGATGGAGCTGTTATAGGCGATAGCGAGTTTGCAAATGATACTAATATTACATCAATTGTAGTTGCAGAAGGAGCAAATGTTACTATCGGTACTAATTCATTTTCTGGATGTACGAATCTCGAGAGTGTTAACTTAGGTAGCGCAACAATGTCGCAGAACGGTACTTTGCAGACTACATTTGCAGAGTGCTATAACATAAAAAGTATCAATGGTGCCGGATATGAGTCGCAAGTTAAAACAGATGCCAATGATACAGCCGGTGGTATAGTATATGACAGTAATAAACAGGTTGTATATTTCACATCTGGAGCAGGTGTTGATTCTTATGTAGATGATGACCCAAATCCAGTCAGATGTATATATTTGGATCCATCCACAACAGGTGTCAGTGTGGATTCTTATTATGCGCTATCAAGCGGTGGTAGTGACAAGCCAGTCTATATAATTATTCCGGACGGAATGAATATAGATGATGTAGTAACACCAGTAAATGGTAACTATATAGTATGTTACAAAGATGATGCAAAGATAGTTCCTGTTAATCCAACACCAATACCGACCATAACAACTACACCGGTACCTTCAGGACAGCCAACAGCTACACCTACAGTTTCACCATCAGGTACACCAACCACTACACCTTCTATCACTCCAACGATTACACCTACAGTTGGACCAAATAATGGCGGAGGTGGAAATAACGGAGGCTCATCAGGTGGATCTTCCTCAGGTAGTTCTTCAGATACATCAAATGGCGGTTCGTCAAATAATGGTGGTGGAGCATACACTACTGTAACATATAAGATTGCACCAGATGGAACGGTTATTAAAGGTCATGCCAAGGATAACACACCTAAGACAGCAGATGGATTTGATGAGAGATATCTACTTTGTCTGGCAGTGTTCTTGTGTGGAGTAGGAGTGCTTATCATCTCAAAGAATAAAAAATACGCTATCATTTCAAGCATGAGTGATATAGATTAAAAATAGCCCTCAACTGTTGTTGAGGGCTTAATTTTGACCTATTTTACATAGCTAATAAAGATATTTCCGTTGGATTCAAACCACTCGGTAGAATCATTTAATCCCATTTTTACATACTTCATATTGACAGGATCGTAGTATATAATGTTGGCCGCATCATAGCCTACGATAAGGACGGCGGTATCTTCGCTGGTCTTGGCATAGACAGGATTACCAATACTTACATAGTATAATGCTTCGCCTAGAGAGCATCGACTTAGATCTAGTACAGTATAGTCCTTTAGTGAACGTTGCAAGATAGATATAGGGGTTTCGCCTTGTTCTAAAAGAATATGAACCTGAAGATTCTCTCCTTCATGTACTAGCATGGAAGACAAGGCTTTTGAAATGCCGTCGGCTTCGGTATCATTTGAACCTACAGTCATGCCGTTAAAGGCGTTACAGTAAGCCTTGCGGCCTCTTTTCCATATATATTGCTGAGCATTGTTGATTACTACACCCATGTTTTCATCTGCAGATAAAATAGCTGCTGTAAGATTATCTGTAGATAAGGTTACATTACTTCCTACATATACATAGTATTCGTTGTTGCTCTTGGTTGTGGATACCGATATATCACGGCCACTGTTGGCAGAAACCATACCTGCAGTGCTAAAATCCACTTTTCCTAGCTTTTCATTAGCACCAAGGGTGGCCATATTCATAGTTACAATCTTACCTTTTATGGCATCGATGCTAGTTGCTATAGGAACAGCCTTGTTTTGCTCGCCGGCACTGTTTTGAATAGTGTCAATACTCGCTATATGTATAACATCATCCTCGATTGTTATACGATCAAGATATAAGGTATATGAATCAAGCTTGGCGTCGGTTACATAATATCCCTTCTTTTGGTAATTCATAAGAGTTTGCTCTTTATTACCTGATACATCGGAAATAGTAAGCTTATACATAGGATAGATGGTTGAACCTGCCGCATCTACGGTAACGGTGTTACTATAGATGCTGCCATATACCAGGTCATCACCTATAAACTGAAGTGGCTTTAGCAACTGATTATCCTTGGCCTTGATATCATATTTGTCTCCGCTTTCCAAATCTAGGATATGAATAGCTTCTGATGCGTTAGGATCGTCCATTAGAGCAATATATCGACCAGAGGATGATACTGCATACTGGCTGTCCTTGAGACCTGTCATAAGCTCTGAGGTTGTTAGCTGATTGAGATACATGTGCAGCAAAGTACCGTTAAACATGATGTAGAACTCATTATCAGCGGTCTCGTACAATAGCTCTGAGAAGTTGGAGTTGAGTATCTGATACGAGCTGGCAGAGTTGATAAATACCTGCTCTGTGGAATCACCTGTTATGGAATCATAGTGATACAGATTGATACCACACTGTCCTTCATGATCGCCAGCATTCATGTAGCCATATACAACGAAATCCATGGTACCTGACTCATCAATATTGAGAATTTTGATGCTGTGCTGGTCGTAGTTACTTCGAATATCTTCTCTATTGTTGTTCATAAAAGAAAAGATTTTTTTTAATTGTCTCTCATTCTGGTTATATTGATATAATTCTCCTGACTGAACAAAGGATACAACTGTACCGGTCTCGTTGGACAGATACTGTACGTTATCATTGCAGACACCGATGGATATAAGATTATCCTTGATATCTATCGTGGATTTATCCAGAATCTGTTCCATGGTTCTGTCATAAGCTAACAGATAGATTCTATCCGGGGTATAGCGTACTCTGAAATACTCAGATACATTATAGATTTCTGTATATCTGCTATGCACATCCTTCATCTGATAATGAAAGGTAAGGGATGTGTAGGTAGAGTTGATATCTGTAATAGTACAGGTAAGATCAGTTGATTGCTGACCAGTAAAGTTAGCATACCCGACCTGAGTCAAAGACGAGTTGATATCTACATGATACAAGGTGTCTTTGTCGGCATATGGACTGGTTTCCATGTAGGTAGCAAGAGCGCTATAATCGTCAGACATGGATACATCATGAAAATCTTTGGCAAAATCATAGCATTCTCTCTCATAGCAATTGGTAGGCTCTATTACTCTTGTATAGAAGTATATTTTTTTGTTGTCACAGTCAGCAGTTACAATTAACAGGTATTCTTCGTTTTTTTCAATAAGATTATCTACCTGAAGATTAGCGTTAAACTGGTCACCTACTCTGGTATATTCAAGAGCTTTTCCTGAAATCTTGCGGCTTGTATCAAGAGAACGAAGCTCGTAGGATAAACCGTTCACTTTGTTCCCAAAAGCATTCAATGACAGATTAACCATACGGTCTTCTGAAAGAGGAATCAAAGCATCTCGCATATAGCAAGGATCCATTTGAGTGGCATAACCATGTAAAACCATGGAAGCATCGTCAAAATAAGATACAGTTAGTACTGGAAATGTTGGATCATCCATATAGGTTACTATCTGAGAGACCTTTTGATTGGTCATTACTTCAAAAACACCAATGGATATGACAAATACGACAATAAGATACATAATACGTCGTATTCTTTTGATAGGTATGCCCTTTTTATAAAACTGTAGCTTCATGAACTACTACCTTTCTTGATATTACTTTATTTACGTGATATAATTCGAACGCTTGGTTTATAATAGGAATGGAATGCTATGAGCGATAACAAACCACATATACATATAGATGAAAATGGAAATGAATATGTACACACACATGATGGAAAACATCCTCATGTGCATACCAATACCAAGGCTGTAATTAACAGACTTAATCGTGCGATAGGGCATTTGGAGTCTGTGCGTAACATGGTAGAGGATGGCAGGGACTGTACAGAGGTATTGATTCAAATAGCTGCTGTAAAGAGTGCTATCAACAATGTAGGAAAGCTTATTTTAACAGACCACATTGAACACTGTATAGTAGATGCCATTGAAGATAACGACCTGGAGGCTATCAAGGATCTCGAGGACGCCATTAACAAATTCATCAAATAATCTTTAGTATAATAACATCAATGAAGAAGTTTTTCAAAAATATTAAGACGGGAACGAAAAAAGTAACAGAAATTCTTAGGAAACCGTTTATTGCGATTGCCAATTCAAAGATTGTAAAGACTTTTTTCGAATCAAAATTTTATAACTGGCACAGGAAAATGTGGGACACAAAGGCTATGATAATGCACGGTATAACGGGCTTAATAATGTGCTTTATCATAGAGTGGCTGTCGAAGCATTCCTTTGTGGCTGCGGTAGAATTTGTAATTCATCATACTGGACCTTTTATCTATAATTCCTATGTTATATTTGCAATACTTAGTATTGTATTTATCATGGGAAGACAATGCTTTGGACGAATAATGGTATTGTTTGTCTTTTGGGTTCTTGGAATTACCAACTGTATAGTATTAAGTAACAGAGTTACACCTTTTGGATATACTGATTTATATATGATTACTGACCTGTTAACCATGCAGGATAGTCAGTATTTTACAGCTGAACAGGCTATGATGGTCATGGTTGCACTGGTGCTGTTTATCATCATAATGATTAACAAGTACAAGAAAGAAAAAAAGATGCAGCATGTAAGGCCATTCTGGTTGAGAATGCTGAGCTGTGTTCTGTTGATTGGTTCATTATATCCAGTTACAGATTTTCTTAGAAGTACAGGTATATTAACCACTTACTTTGGCAATTTGGCGCAGGGATACAGAGATTATGGTTTTTTGTACGGTTTTTCAACATCAGTGTTTGACCGTGGTATGAGCCGTCCTTTTAATTACAACAAGGATACTGTATTAAAAATGGTGGAAGAGGATTCTGCCGTGCAAAATTCTATTGATGTTGATAAAAAGCCTAATGTAGTAGTTATACTGCTTGAGTCAATATATGATGTGTCTGAGTGTGAATTTATGGAGACGAGTGAGGATCCAATACCATTTTTACACTATCTGGAGGAAAACTATTCCAGCGGACACTGTATAGTGCCTGTAGTTGGAGCAGGAACCTGCAATTCAGAGTTTGAGGTTTTGACGGGTATGTCCTGTGCATATTTTGGACCGGGTGAGTATCCTCAAAAGACCATATTAAAAGAGATAGATCAATGCGAGAGTTATGCCGATGTTATGAGCGATCTGGGCTATGGAACGCATGTAGTTCATAATAACGGAGGTAATTTCTATAGCAGAGCGCACGCATTTTCATTAATGGGATTTGACAGCTTTACCTGCAAGGAAATGTTGGATATTACAGAGTATACACCGCTTGGCAGCTGGCCTACGGATGATATCCTGTTAGAGGCAACTATGGACAGCATGGATACTACAGAAGGTAGTGATTTTGTGTATACGATTCTGGTTGGATCGCACGGAGCATATCCAGAATATGTTGTGGAGGAGAATCCTGCGATTCAGGTTACCTGTGAGGGAAAGACACAGGAACAGACCAATGCATGGAACTATTACGTCAACAGAATACACGATGATGATGAGTTCCTTAGAGACTATATAGAAGCTCTCGATGCCAGAGGAGAAGACACACTGGTTATCATGTTCGGAGATCATCTTCCGACTATGGGGCTTGAGGAGAGCGAAGTTGCTACAGGAGACTTGTATAAGACAAAGTATTTTACCTGGAACAACTTTGGAATGGATGAGATTAACAAGAATCTCACAACATATCAGCTTGTGTCGGAGTTCTTGAACAGAATCGGTATTCATGATGGCACAATAAACAGCTACCATCAGACTCAGCTTAGAAATGGCAAAAAGGCTGGTACATTAAGCTATATGGCAGGATTAGAGATGTTACAATATGACTTGCTGTATGGGGAAAAGTATGCTTATAAGGGAGAGGACAAATATCCTGCCACTGATATTGAAATGGGCGTGAAGGATGTTGTAATCGATAAGTGCTATTTCTTTGATGGCAAGCTTAACATATATGGACAGAATTTTACTAAGTGGTCAAAGGTATATGTTAATGGAGAAAAGGTTTCGACTACCTACAAATCCGGACAGGTGCTTACAATACCTGCGAGTATGGTAAGTACAGCAGACCAGATTACGGTGTGCCAGGTAGGTTCGTCAAATACCATATTCAGAGAATCCAATAAGTTTACAATATACAAACCGTTTGGTTGATATATAGGTTAAAAAATAAAGGCTACTGATGATTCAGTAGCCTTTTAATATATAAATATTAATATTCGCCAGCTTTATACTTCTTAATGAGCTTTTCGATTCTGTCGTAAGGATTAAGAAGTGAGCTGATAGAGCAATCATGATTGAGTGTGTCTACAATGTAAGCAATGTATTTAGACATATCACACTGGATAAAGTAATCGCGGTTGATAATCTCTTCTGGCATATATGTAAGGTTGGTAGTAACTACTCTGTAGATTATGCCGTCCTCTACGGCCTTGTCAAACTTGGCCATACCGCTTGTGAAGAGACCAAATGTAGCTACAACAAAGATACGGTTAGCTTTGCGCTTCTTGAGCTCTGTTGCAACATCTATCATAGACTCACCAGAAGAAATCATGTCATCTACGATAATAACATCCTTGCCCTCTACGTTAGTACCAAGGAACTCGTGTGCTACGATAGGATTACGTCCGTCAACTATACGGCTGTAATCACGTCTCTTGTAGAACATACCCATGTCTACGCCCAGGACTGAAGCCATATATACAGCTCTGTTGGTACCACCTTCATCAGGTGAGATAATCATAAGGTGATCGTTATCAAGCTGAAGATCCTTGCAGTTCTTGCAGATGTTCTTGATAAACTGATATGTAGGCATTACTGTCTCAAATCCAGAAAGTGGAATAGCGTTCTGTACACGAGGGTCATGAGCATCAAAAGTGATGATGTTATCAACACCCATAGCTACAAGCTCCTGTAATGCAATGGCGCAGTCCATAGACTCTCTTGTTGTACGTCTGTGCTGACGTCCTTCGTATAAGAAAGGAATGATAACAGTAATACGTCTTGCTTTACCTTCAACCGCGGCGATAATACGCTTAAGGTCTGCATAAATGTCGTCTGGTGACATATGATTTGTGTGACCACAAACCGAATATGTAAGACTGTAGTTAGTAACGTCTGCTAAGATGTATAAATCAAGTCCTCTGATAGAGTGGTTGATGATACCCTTGGCTTCACCTGAACCGAATCTTGGACAATCTGCCTTGATGATGTAGGTATCGCTCTTGTAACCAGCCTGAGTGATAATAGACTGATCACACTGTCTCTCCTGTCTCCACTGAAGAAGGTAATCATTAACCTTGTCTCCAATAGCAGTGCAGGACTTGTGAGGGATAAGACCAAGCTCAGCGATAGGTGGATTGTTTTCTAACACGATTTCATTATTTGGCATGTTTTGCTCCTTGATATAATGTGCTATTTATATTTCTTCAAGCGTATATCTTCGCCTATAAGCTTGATGTACTTATAATTTGAAAATATTCTTGAAGTAGTGCGCTCTGAGTAAGTATCCGTCAGTTCTTTAAGTGATAAATTAGTCGAAATAATAGTAGATTTGCCTCTAATAAGGCGTTCGTTCAAGCACTGAAACAGTCTGGAAGCTGTAAAGGAATTGCTTAGTTCAGTACCCAAGTCGTCAATAATTAGTAAATCACAGTCAAAAATTTGATCTTGAGTGTCGGCTGCGTCTACGTCTTTTCTAAAGATCTTTTTCTCGAATATATCGAAAAGCTGGAAGGAAGTAAAGTATATCACGGATACACCCTGCTCTAAAAGGTCTTTGGCAATGCAATTTGATAAAAAGGTCTTGCCACAACCTGTCTTTCCAAACAGTAAAAGATTACCACCTAGAGTACTGAAATTCTGCACAAAGTTTCTCGCTTCCTTAAAAGCGTTTTCAGCGATAGTACGAGCAGACTGGTTAGAACCGGCCTCATAATACTCATCTGAGTAAACATTGAGGTCATATGAGTCAAAATTTTCCTTGGATAAAATAGTGCCGATATTGCACTGAGAATACACAAGATTGATGGCTTTTTGTTTGAAACAGTGGCATCGCTCTTTGGTAGCAGGAAGGAATCCTGTGTCCATACAGTCTGGACAGTCATATGGTGGCATCAGATAATCTGGGCTAAAACCAGCTGATTTCAGCAAAGAAGCGCGCTTTTCTCTAAGCTCCCTAAGCTTTAAAGAAGAAGCAGCTTTGGCTTCTTCCATGCTGGCTCCGTCTAATAAGGCTGAAATAGAAGAAACAGATACGTTGGCAACCTCTTCATCGAGTGCACTAAGGGAAGGTATAGCTTTGTATACCTCCTGAGTGCGACTTGCAACAATCTGGTTGTTACGCATCTGCTTGCTATTGTATTCGCGCATAAGCGAATCATATTGTTCATTTGTAAGTGACATTTGAAAATCCTTATTAATATATATTAATTGTTGCCCATCATTGCTTTTTCTAAGGCAGCATAATCATAATCTGTACGCTGTTCAAAGTTGACAAACTTGTTATTTTTGGTTGAAGAAGATTTTGATTCAGACAGCTTGTTGATTGATTTTTCTACAAAAGCGTTGTCTAAAGGTGCGATATCTTCAAGTTGTTTAACAGAAGCCTTGTACCAATCCTCAAGAATCTTGTTGGCGTAAGAGAAGGAAACCTTGTTAGTCTGAAGGATAGTTCTCTTACATGCTTCGCATATTATCTCAATTGAAAAATAGTACTGATTAACCCATTTGTCTACAAATTCCTGCTCAGTTGGAATAAGCTCTCTGTTTTTTATACCAAAGGCTTCCTTAATGGATCGATTGATGTTTGAGTGAGCAAAGCTGGTGGCTTGTGCTTTTTCAACTGTAGTGATACCTTCGCTGGCCCAGTTGATGGCAACAGAGTTCATGTAATCGAAACTACTGTGACCGTTGGAAATACTGTATTCTAACAGATACTCAATGAGCGTTGCAGACATGTGTAGGGTTTCAAACCAAAACAACATGGTCTCAAGTTGTCTGCGGCCAAGTGGCTTACCAAGATAGGTCTCTGCAAGAAATGTAAGCTCCGAAAACTCCTCGTTACTTGAGAACAGCGAAATCTCATCTGGAGTGTAGCTCCTCATCTGAGGTATCTGCTGTGTAGGAGTGTGCACAGTTACTACCGCCTTATTAACTGCTTCTTTTGATGTTGGATTGGGCTCACATGTACTTGAGGACTCTACCTCAGTAAGACATATGCCTGAGAGCTCCCCTCGTGAGTTATATTCAAGATGAAGAAGGCCAACCTTCTCCCAATAAGTGAAGGCCTTCATTACGTCTCTTTCTGTGTGGTCCAAATCGTCCGCCATTTGAGAGATGCTAAAATCATAGCCATCTCTACCCAGACAACGCAGAAGGTAGAGGTAAATCTTTACATACTCACCCTGAGCATCTTTCATGAAGTAATCGATAAAATTATTGCTGACACAGGTAATCTGATTCTGCCTGTTTGTGTGCAACAAAATATCCGCCATAACAATTATTCCCCTCTTGTCGAAACTGTTTTGGATTATAGCATATAAAATGGCTAAAAAAAAGAGCAGAAACCGTGAGAAGCCTTGTTATTACTAGGGTTGTGATGACTGTGGATAATGTGGATAAGTCCGCAAAAACCTACATAAATGGGCAAAAAAAATCCACACACCATTCTGATTAAATCTAGAATTAATGTGTGGATAATGTGGATAACTATTTGGAAAGCAAGTGTTCTCCTACTAAATTCACATCTCCGGCCCCCATAGTTATCAACAAATCGCTGTTTAAAAGATTTTCTGATAAAAATTTTTCACAGGCTGAAAAACTTCCTAAATAGTGAACCTCACAGCCTAATTTTTCCAATCTTATAGCTATGTCTTTTGAGCTTACTCCATAAATGTCAAGCTCTCTTGCAGGATATATATCTGGAAGAACAACTACATCTGCAGCAGACAGAGCTGTTGCAAAATCATCCAAAAAGCTAAGAGTTCTTGTATAGGTATGTGGCTGAAAACATACAACCAGTCGATTGTAGTTATAATTTTTGGCTGCAGCAAGGGATGCAGATATCTCTGTTGGATGATGTGCATAGTCATCTATTACAGTAACGCCGTTGTAGTTGCCCTTATACTGGAAACGTCTGTCGGCGCCACCAAATTTTTTAAGCCCAGTAAGAATATCCTTGTAGCTCACACCCATTTCAAGACACAGGCAGATTGCAGACAGAGCATTGGATACATTGTGCTCTCCTGGAACAGACAAGGTGACGGCATCATAAGCTTGCCCCTTATACACTGGAACAAAGCTAGCACAGCCGTTTTCATAGCTTAAGTCTACGGCTGTAATGTCTGCTGAGGTATCGTTGATGGAATAGGTAATTACCTGACAAGATAAGTCCTTGGTAAAATAATCGATATCAGGTATATCTTTGTTGATTATAAGAATGCCATTTGCTGAGGTGTTATTTGCAAACACCTTAAATGAGTGGCGAATATCCTCTAAATCCTTGAAGAAATCTAAATGGTCTGCTTCTACATTGAGAATAATATTGTACTTAGGGTAGAACTGGTGGAAGCTGTTAGTATACTCGCAGGCCTCTGTAATAAACAAATCAGAATCTCCAACGTGAATATTGGAATGAATAGCCTCAAGAATTCCACCGACAGAGATGGTAGGTTCCTTGTCTGTCTCAAGGAGAATCTGACTGATCATGGAAGTAGTCGTTGTCTTGCCGTGAGTACCAGATACCGCAATAGAATTCTCATAGTTGGCCATTATCTGTCCTAAAAGATTGGCTCTTGAAAGCATAGGTTTTCCAGATGAAAGGGCGGCAACGTATTCCGGATTGTCTTCTCTTATAGCGGCTGTAAATACAATGCAGTCGATATCTTCTGTTATGTTTTCTGCTTTTTGTGGGTATGCCACAGTTGCTCCAAGCCCTGTAAGATGCATAGTGAGATCAGATTCTTTTGAGTCGGATCCTGTTACGGTGTAGCCTGCGGACAATAGAATCTCAGCCAGTCCTGACATTGAGATACCACCGATACCAATAAAGTGCATGTGACATGGGTGTTTGAAATCTATTTTGTACATAAGAATAATCCTTCTTTGTGATTGTGTTTTTTTACCACAGATAATATATCACATTTTTCTTATTCATATTATAAATTTTATATGAATAAATTATTGTTAAAATATTGGCAATTTACCTTATGAATTAACAGAATATACGAAACTTTTATGAATATTATTGCATACAAAAAATAGCTTTGTTATACTTTTTTTAGAAGTCTGTGGGGGCGTTTTCACACAGACATTTTGGCTTGCATAGAGAAACGAGAGAGGTGAAGTAAATGATTAAAAAGGAAATGATTGCCATGCTTCTAGCGGGCGGTCAGGGAAGTAGACTAGGTGTTCTTACTTCTGACGTTGCGAAGCCGGCGGTGTCCTTTGGTGGGAAGTATCGAATTATTGACTTTCCGCTGTCTAACTGTATTAACTCGGGGATTGATACAGTTGGTGTTTTAACCCAGTACCAGCCATTGGTGCTAAATGCACACATTGGAATTGGTATCCCTTGGGATCTAGATCGTAATAATGGCGGAGTTACCGTGCTGCCACCATACGAGAAGAGCGACAATAGTGAGTGGTACACGGGAACAGCAAATGCCATCTACCAGAACTTAAAGTACATGGAGAATTACAATCCGGAATATGTACTTATTCTCTCTGGAGACCACATTTACAAGATGGATTATGAAGCGATGCTTGATTTTCACAAGCAAAAGGGCGCAGATGTTACAATAGCTGCGATACCTGTGCCTATGGAGGAAGCGTCAAGATTCGGAGTTGTTATTACCGACGAGTACGACAGGATAACAGAGTTTGAGGAAAAACCGCCTCAGCCAAGAAGTAACCTGGCTTCAATGGGTATTTACATATTTAGCTGGCCAGTACTTAGAGAATCGCTGATTGCTCTTAAGGATCAAAACAACTGTGATTTTGGTAAGCATATTATTCCTTATCTTCATGAGAAGAATTCACCAATGTATGCTTATGAGTTCAATAGCTATTGGAAGGATGTAGGAACCCTGGGTTCATACTGGGAAGCCAATATGGAGCTTATTGA
>JABUSV010000120.1 GCA_021442555.1 Pseudobutyrivibrio sp.
AAGAATACAATCTTAATTTTAGAAAATCTATTTATTGTGTTAAGGATATTAAAAAAGGTGAATTAATTACGCCAGACAATGTAAGAGTTATTCGTCCAGGCTATGGAGAAAGTCCCGCCTGTTATGAGGAGATGTTAGGAAGAGTAGCTCTGTTTGATATTGAACGTGGTGATAGAATGAGTATGGATAAGGTTGATAAATATGAGAGGTGCTAATCTAAGAGTTGCAACAGAGGAAGATGCAATGCTATTGCTGCGATGGGCAAATGATCCTGTTACAAGAGCAAATTCAATAAATACTCATGAAATATGTATCGATGAACATATGGCATGGTTTAATAGAAAACTAAAAGATGAAAATTGCCACTTGTATATTTATGAATATCAAGGAATCCCAGTAGGACAAGTGAGAGTAGATATTTGGGGAGATGAAGGGACGATAAGCTATTCTATAGATGCTAACTACAGGGGTAAAGGTTACGGAAGTGATATGATATCGTTGGTAGAAGAGATTGAAAATAAGAAGCTTAACAAGCTGATTGCTATAGTAAAAAAGGAGAATATAGCAAGCAGTAAAGTATTTGAACACAATGATTTTGCTAAAGCAGAAATGATACATTTTGAAAAGGTGATTGACAATAATTAAAAATGCTTATTTTTCGATGCGATACTAATAGAATAATTGCTTCTGGTCATCTTATGAGATGTCTTTCTATTGCTGACGCCGCAGTAGATTTAGGAATAGATGTAGTATTTGTTTCATCAGATGGCTCAGGGGAAGATATAATTAAAGGCAGAGGTTACAATAATTATATTCTTAATACACAATGGAATGACCTGGATTCAGAGATTGATTGTGTTTGTGTGCTTGTTGATAGTTTGATAAAAGGTTATAGAAATGAAAAGAATATAATGATAGTTGATTCATATTATGCGTCGTCAAGCTATTTGAAAAAACTAAAGGAACACATACTTGTTGCGTATATGGACGATTTTGGAAAAGAAGTATATCCAGTCGATTATATTATTTGCTATGCAATATATGCAAAAGGTATGGATATTTGGAATAAGTACAATAACACACAGCTATTACTTGGAATGGATTATGTTCCGCTAAGAAAAGCGTTTAATATCACAACATCTTATCCTGTTAGAATGGAATGTGATTGTTTGTTAATTATGTCAGGTGGAAGTGATGAATATTCCGTAATTAAGAAATTGCTCGATTCTATTGATGAGAATGATTTTGAGCGTATATATGCAATTTGCGGTTTATACAATAAGGATTATGATGATTTACTATTACAGTACTCTAATGATAACAGAATTCATATTGTAAAGAATACAAATAATGTTAGTGATTATATGAAAAAAGCAGATGTTGTCATTTCAGCTGCTGGTTCTACACTATATGAACTGTGTGCAATAGGTGCACCTACTATTTCTTATGTAATAGCTGATAATCAGTTACAGAATGCTTATTATTTCGATAGAGAAGGCCTGATACCATATGCAGGAGATGCCAGGGAGATTGATACAATAAATAAAATCATAGATATGCTGAAAGCATTTACTTATGAAAAAAGAATAGAATATAATAATCAGATGATGAAGTATCGTATTAGAACTGGAGCAACTAATATTGTCAGAACAATGTTGGAATCTTGAAATCAGTTGGACGCATTGCAAATACGATACACCCCACAGGAGACAAACATGAAAAAAGACATAAAACTTTTGGTAATGGACGTAGATGGTACATTAACCAATGGAAAAATATACATAGGACCTTTAGGAGAGATATTCAAGGCTTTTGACTGCAAGGATGGCTATGCCATAGCACATATGCTGCCAGAGAATGGTATTGTGCCAGTAATTATTACAGGTAGAACATCGGATATTGTATCAGCCAGATGCCAGGAACTGCATATTACGGAGGTGCATCAGGGAGTGATTGACAAGCTTCCTGTATTGGAGGCTGTCGTAGAAAAATACGGCTGTACTTTGGATAATGTAGCATACGTAGGAGATGATCTTCCAGATCTTCCTTGTATGCAGGTCTGTGGATTGAGAGGTTGTCCTGCTGATGCTGTGAAAAAGGTTAAAGAGGTCTGTGATTATGTTGCTGCCTCAGGGGCCGGAGCAGGTGCTGTCAGGGAATTTATAGAGTGGATTTTAGAATAGATATCTACAAACCCTTATTGATAATTACATCAACTTTGCTATAAAAATTACCGAAATCGATTTGGGCGAAATGCATTTCGGTTAAATCAATTTAGTTTTCAAGTATATCAATAATATCCGACAAGCTGTCGCATCTGGCATACAACAATGGCTTGGTTGTTTCATCAGGCTCTGATAAGTCTGGAATCATGATAACCTTGCAACCTGCGTCATAGGCACTTCTTACGCCGTTAGGAGAGTCCTCCACTGCGATGCATTCGTCAGGGGTTAGTCCTAGCTGTCTTGCTGCGTGTTCATATACATCCGGGTGAGGCTTTCCTTTTTTTACATGGGAAGCTGATATGATTATTTCGAATCTGTCCTGTATTCCTGCCAATGTCAGGCGTCTTTTTGCAGCATCTATATTTGTTGCAGTCACCACAGCGGCCTTAATATTGTTATCACTTAGATAAGCCAATATTTCATTGAGGCCTGGCTTTGTGTCGATACCCTTATTTTTTATCATTTCATCAACATATGAAGATACCTTGGTATGTACCATATCCCAGTTATAGTTCTTACCATAACGTGAGAACCACAGCTTCTTGGAATCCTCGTGATTTAAGCTTCGTTGATACAGAGCATCATCGAATGAATAGTCCATGTATCCGCAGTCGTGATGTGCCATTATCCATGCTTTGTTATAATATTTTTCTGTGTCGATTATAGTACCGTCCATGTCAAATAATACAGCTTTTATCATTATTGTTTCTCCTGAAAAAATATGCCTAAAGTCTAGTTGACAATGCATCTAATGTCAACTAACTTATATGTAGACAACAAGGGAGGATACATTAGATGGAAGATAATAACACAGTTAATAATGATGCTAATGAATATAAGGCAGCAGCTAAGGCTCTTGATATGGAGGATTCTGATATGCAAGACTACATGTCTTTGATGAAGGATGCAAGATTTCGCGAGCTTATGGACAAGATCGAGGAGGAGAATCGAGCACAGGCCGAATATGTCAAGAAGCAATATACAATGAGCAAAATAGGTGCTCTTGCATCTGTGGCAGGTCTGGTTGTAATAGTAGTCACGGTGCTGGTTCTTGTTCCACAGATTCTAGTTCTTATAAGAGATACCACAGCCATGGTTAATCAGGCCAATATTGTTATAGAACAGATTAACGAGATGCAACTTATAGAGCAGCTGTCACAGGCAGTATCAGGACTTCAGGGAGGCGTTGACGAATTAGCCAAGATTGATGTTGAGACTCTCAACCAGGCTATATCAGACCTTGCCTCAGTAGTTGAGCCCATGGCCAAATTCTTTGGCAGATAATATAGCATTCATTTGCGCTTTAAAGTAGTAAAGTTTACTAAACCACACTGAAATTGCAGTGTGGTTTTTGTATTATATAGAGAAAGTGCCATGTATTATTTTGTTTTTATTGAAAAACAATGTAGGGTGTTATAAACTTTTGAAAGTGATTATATATAAGGGGAAACTGCATAAAAACACTATAGTTTCTGCGGTTTTTTCTTTAGCGGAAGGATAATAAGATGGAGTTTAATGTTGGAGTAATCAAGGGCGATGGTATAGGTCCTGAGGTAGTTACAGAAGCTGTCAAGGTACTTGATGCCATAGCCGCAAAGTTCAATCACAAGTTCAATTACACTGACATCCTTATGGGTGGATGTTCTATTGACGCTACTGGCGTTCCTCTTACAGATGAAGCAATCGAAGCAGCCAAGGCTTCAGATGCAGTTCTGTTGGGATCTATTGGTGGTAACACAGCCACTTCTCCTTGGTACAAGCTAGAACCAGGACTTAGACCTGAGGCAGGTTTGCTCAAGCTAAGAAAGAGTCTCAACTTGTTTGCCAATCTTCGTCCAGCCAATCTATATGCAGAGCTTAAGGAAGCCTGCCCTTTAAGAGAGGATATTATAGGTGGTGGCTTTGACATGATGATTATGAGAGAACTTACCGGAGGATTATATTTTGGTGAGAGAAGCACTGTAGAAGAAGATGGACAGCTTGTAGCCCGTGACTCCCTGACATATTCAGAGAATGAAATAAGACGTATTGCCAAGCGTGGTTTTGATATTGCCATGAAGCGCCGCAAGAAGGTTACTTCTGTTGACAAGGCTAACGTTTTAGATTCCTCAAGACTCTGGAGAAAGATAGTAGAAGAAGTAGCTAAGGATTATCCAGAGGTTGAATACGAGCACATGTTGGTTGACAACTGTGCCATGCAGCTGGTTAAGAATCCGGGTCAGTTTGATGTAATACTTACTGAGAATATGTTTGGTGATATTTTATCCGATGAGGCATCCATGGTTACAGGTTCTATAGGAATGCTGGCTTCAGCCAGTCTCAACGACACCAGGTTTGGATTATACGAGCCATCGGGTGGTTCGGCACCAGATATTGCAGGCAAGGGTATCGCCAATCCGATAGCTACTATTTTATCAGCAGCCATGATGCTTAGATTCAGCTTTGATTTGGATAGAGAAGCTGACGCCATAGAGGCTTCTGTCAAGAAAGTACTTCAGCTTGGATACAGAACAATAGACATTATGCCAAGAGATGGTTCCGTGGTTACTGAGGTTGGAACATCCAAGATGGGCGACTTGATTATAGAGAATTTATAAGAGGTGTACATATGAAGTCAGATAATTGTAGAACAGGTATGCAACAGGCTCCTCATCGTAGCCTTTTTAACGCACTGGGATTTACTGAGGAAGAGATGAAAAAGCCTATGGTAGGTATTGTTTCATCATACAATGAGATTGTACCAGGGCATATGAACCTGGATAAAATTGTCAATGCAGTCAAGCAGGGCGTAGCTGAGGCTGGTGGAGTACCAGTAGTATTCCCAGCTATTGCTGTATGCGACGGTATTGCCATGGGTCACATTGGCATGAAGTATTCTCTTGTTACCCGTGATCTAATAGCAGATTCCACAGAGTGTATGGCGCTGGCTCACCAGTTTGATGCCCTTGTTATGGTTCCAAACTGTGATAAGAATGTTCCAGGTCTTTTGATGGCAGCTGCACGTATCAATGTTCCAACTGTATTTGTATCAGGTGGACCAATGCTCGCTGGTCATGTAAAGGGACACAAGACATCTCTTTCTTCCATGTTTGAAGCAGTTGGTTCTTACGCTGCTGGTACCATGACAGAGGAAGAGGTCAAGGAATACGAAGAAAAGACATGTCCAACTTGCGGTAGCTGTTCTGGCATGTACACTGCCAATTCCATGAACTGCCTTACAGAGGCACTTGGTATGGGATTAGGCGGAAACGGAACTATTCCTGCTGTATATTCAGAGCGTATCAAGCTTGCCAAGAAGGCAGGATATGCTGTTATGGATATGTACAACAAAAATATCCGTCCATCAGACATTATGACAAAAGAAGCTATCATCAATGCGCTTACAGTAGATATGGCATTGGGTTGCTCAACCAACTCTATGCTTCATCTTCCAGCTATTGCACATGAGATTGGCTTTGATTTTGATATCGCTTACGCTAATCCTATTTCAGAGAAGACTCCTAATCTGTGTCATCTTGCTCCAGCAGGTCCTACATATATGGAAGACCTCAACGAGGCAGGCGGTGTATACGCTGTTATGAAGGAGCTTGCTGATATCGGACTTCTCAATACAGACTGTATGACAGTAACAGGCAAGACTGTTGGAGAAAACATAGCTAATTCTGTTAACAAGAATCCCGAGGTAATCAGACCTGTTAATAATCCATATACTAAGACTGGTGGACTGGCAGTTCTCAAGGGTAATCTTGCCCCAGATGGTTCTGTAGTAAAGCGTTCTGCTGTAGTTCCAGAGATGCTGGTACATTCTGGTCCAGCCAGAGTATTCGAGTGTGAAGAGGATGCCATTGAGGCTATCAAGGGTGGCAAGATAGTAGCTGGTGATGTAGTTGTCATCAGATACGAAGGTCCTAAGGGAGGACCTGGTATGAGAGAGATGCTCAACCCAACATCTGCTATAGCAGGTATGGGACTTGGCTCATCAGTTGCTCTTATAACAGATGGCAGATTCTCAGGAGCCAGCAGAGGTGCATCTATCGGACATGTATCCCCAGAAGCAGCTGTAGGTGGTCCTATCGCTTTAGTTCAGGAGGGAGATATCATCGAGATAGATATTCCTGGTCTTGCAATGAACCTCAAGGTTTCTGACGAAGAGCTTGAGGCAAGACGCGCCGCTTGGCAGCCAAGAGAGCCAAAGGTAACAACAGGTTACCTCAGAAGATATGCAGCTCAGGTTACTTCAGGTAACAGAGGTGCTATCTTAAAGCAGCCAGAATAGGATTGGAGTAGTATTAAGATGTTATTAAATGGTTCAGAAATAGTTATTGAGTGTCTTAAGGAGCAGGGAGTAGACACCGTGTTTGGTTATCCAGGCGGTGCCATCCTCAATCTTTATGATGCATTATATAAGCACAAGGACGAGATCAAGCATGTGCTCACCAGTCATGAGCAGGGTGCCAGTCATGCTGCCGATGGCTATGCCAGAAGTACAGGCAGGGTAGGCGTATGCTTTGCTACATCAGGTCCTGGAGCGACCAACCTTGTAACAGGTATAGCAACAGCACATATGGATTCAGTTCCTATGATTGCTATTACATGTAACGTAACAGTACCTTTACTTGGCAAGGATTCATTCCAGGAAATAGATATCCACGGCATTACGATGCCTATTACCAAGCATAATTTTATTGTAAAAGATGTTGAAGAGCTTGCTGATACAATAAGAAGAGCCTTTGAGATAGCACAGACTGGTCGTCCAGGCCCTGTGCTTATCGATATTCCAAAGGATGTCACAGCAAAGGAAGCTGAGTATTACAGAGTAGATCCACTTCCAATTGGACGTGTGAAAAAGGACATTACTCCTGAGGCTATAGATAAGGCTATTAAGCTTATCAAGTCCAGCAAAAAGCCATATATTTTTGTGGGTGGCGGAGCTACAATATCTGAATCCCATGATGAACTTGCCAAGTTTGTAGAGCTTATGGATGCACCAGTATGTGATACCCTCATGGGTAAGGGCGCATACGATGGCACCAAGGATAACTACACAGGCATGCTTGGAATGCACGGTACCAAGACCTCCAATTTTGGTGTCAGCGAATGTGATTTGCTTATAGCTATAGGCACCAGATTTTCCGACAGAGTGTTGGGTAATCCTGCAAAGTTTGCTTCAAAAGCCAAGATACTGCAGTTTGATGTAGACCCAGCCGAGGTTAACAAGAATATAGTAGTAACCCACGAGGTTATTGGTGATATCAAAGAGATTTTGGACAGAATCAATCCTAAGCTTGAACAGCAATCTCATCCAGCGTGGATGTCTCGAATCAAGGATTTAATGTGCCAGTATCCTGCCAAGATTAATCCTACAGGCCTGTCTGGTCCTTTTGTTATCGAAGAGACCTACAGACAGACCAAGGGCGATGCTATTATTACTACAGAGGTAGGTCAGCACCAGATGTGGGCTGCACAGTATTACAAATACAGTCGTCCAAGACAGTTACTGACATCAGGTGGTCTTGGAACTATGGGATATGGGCTTGGAGCTTGTATCGGAGCAAAGACTGCCAATCCAGACAAGATTTGTATCAATTTTGCAGGTGATGGATGCTTTAGAATGAACATGAACGAGATGGCTACAGCCTCCAGAGAGAAGCTTCCAATCATTGAGATTATAATAAATAACCATGTACTTGGCATGGTTAGACAATGGCAGACATTATTCTATGACCACAGATATTCAGCCACCGTGTTGGATGATGGCGTAGATTTTGTAAAGCTTGCAGAGGCCATGGGAGCAACTGGCCTAAGAGCTACAACACAGGAAGAATTCGCCGAAGCGTTATCTACAGCGCTTAAGTCCGATAAGCCAGTGCTTATTGATTGCATAATCGACTGTGATGACAAGGTATGGCCTATGGTTGCACCAGGCGCACCTATTTCAGATTGCTTCGACGATACAGATAAAAAATAGAGGAGAAAAATTATGAGCAGAGTATTTAACTTTAGTGCAGGACCAGCAATGCTTCCAGTAGAGGTACTTGAAGAAGCAGCAGCAGAGATGATGGATTATCAGGGATCTGGTCAGTCAGTTATGGAGATGAGCCACAGATCCAAGGTATACGATCAGATTATCAAGGAGGCTGAGGCAGACCTTCGTGAGATTATGAATATTCCAGATAACTACAAAGTACTTTTCCTTCAGGGTGGTGCTTCACAGTTTTTCGCAGAAGTTCCTATGAACATGATGAAGAACAAGAAGGCTGGTTATGTTATTACAGGTCAGTGGGCTAAGAAGGCATATCAGGAAGCTAAAATCTATGGAGAGGCTGTAGAGCTTGCATCATCAGCAGATGAGACATTTAGCTACATCCCAGATTGTTCAGATCTTCCTATTACAGATGATATGGACTATGTATATATCTGTGAGAACAACACAATCTATGGTACCAAGTTCAAGACTCTTCCAAACACAAAGGGTAAGGATCTTGTATCTGATATTTCTTCATGCTTCTTATCAGAGCCAATCGATGTATCAAAGTATGCAGTAGTATACGGTGGCGTTCAGAAGAATGTTGGACCAGCAGGTGCAGTTATCGCTATCATCAGAGAAGATCTCATCACAGATGAATGTTTACCAGGAACACCTACCATGCTCAAATGGAAGACTCAGGCAGACAATGATTCTTTATACAACACACCTCCATGCTACACAATCTATATCTGTGGCAAGGTATTCAAGTGGATCAAGAAGCAGGGCGGTCTTGAGGCAGTAAAGGCAAACAACGAGAAGAAGGCTAAGATTCTCTATGATTTCCTCGATGAGTCAAAGATGTTTAGAGGAACAGTTAGAAAAGAAGACAGATCTCTTATGAATGTACCATTTGTTACAGGCAACGAGGAGCTTGATGCCAAGTTCGTTAAGGAAGCAACAGCAGCAGGCTTTGTTAACCTCAAGGGTCACAGAACAGTAGGTGGTATGAGAGCTTCTATTTACAATGCTATGCCAATAGAGGGCGTTGAGAAGCTTGTTGAATTTATGAAGAAGTTTGAGGAGGAAAATGCATAATGTTTACATATAATTGCTTAAATCCTATTTCTCCTATTGGATTAGATAAGTTTTCTACAGACTACAAGAAGGTAGATGAGGCAGGAGATGCTGATGCTATTCTTGTTCGTTCAGCTGCAATGCATGATATGGAGTTTTCTGACAAGCTTACATGTGTAGCAAGAGCAGGAGCAGGTGTTAACAATATTCCTCTTGATAAGTGCGCACAGCAGGGTATAGTTGTATTCAATACTCCAGGTGCCAACGCCAACGGCGTTAAGGAAATGGTTTTTGCAGGAATGCTTCTTGCAAGCCGTGATATTAAGGGTGGAATCAACTGGGTTATTGATAATGCTTCAGATGAGAACATTGGCAAGGCCGCAGAAAAGGCAAAGAGTGCATTTGCAGGTACTGAGATCTCAGGTAAGAAGCTTGGTGTTATCGGACTTGGCGCTATTGGTATCAAGGTGGCAAATGACGCTACTAACCTTGGTATGGAAGTATATGGATATGACCCATATATATCAGTTAATGCTGCATGGAGCTTAAGCCGCAGTGTTAAGCACATCAACAATGTAGAGGATATCTATAGAGAGTGTGATTTTATCACAATCCATGTTCCTCTTATGGATGCTACCAAGGGAATGATTTCCAAGGAAGCTGTTCAGATGATGAAGAAGGGCGTTGTTATTCTCAACTTTGCCCGTGATCTTCTTGTAGATGAGCAGGCTGTTATGGATGCCATCGAGGCTGGCAAGGTTCGTCACTATGTTACAGACTTTGCTAATCCTACAGTAGCAGGAAAAAATGGTGTTATCTGTACACCACATCTTGGTGCTTCAACTGAGGAAGCAGAGGATAACTGTGCTGTAATGGCAGTTAAGGAAATAATGGATTACATGGAAAATGGTAATATCTGCCATTCGGTTAACTATCCTGACTGTGACATGGGAGTATGTACCTCAGCATCTCGTATCGCTGTTCTTCACAGCAATACTGCAGGTAAGATTGCAGCTTTCACAACCATTACAGGTGATGCTGGAATCAATGTAGCAGATATGACTAACAAGTCCAGAGGAGATTTTGCATATACACTTATGGATCTGGATGCACCTGTAACTGATGAAGTTGTCAAGAAAATGGAAGCAGTTGAGGGAGTTATTAGAGTAAGGGTGATTAAATAATGGCACATGTTATACCATTTAGAGCTATAAGACCTGCCAGCCATGAGGCATCTACTATTGCAGCATTGCCATATGATGTATATAGTCGTCAGGAAGCATATGAAAAGGTTCAAAAGCAGCCAGGATCGTTTTTGGCAATCGACAGACCTGAGACACAGTTTGATAGTGATGTAGATATGTATTCTGATGAAGTATATCAAAAGGCTCATGATATGCTTTGGAGCTGGCTTGAAGAGGGACGATTTATTCAGGATGATGAAGAAGCTTATTATATCTATGAGCTTATTATGGATGGACGCTCTCAGACAGGTATTGTAGCCTGCGCATCTATAGATGATTACAAAAATGAAGTAATCAAAAAGCATGAGAATACAAGAGCTGAGAAGGAACTTGACAGAATTCGCCATGTAGGCACTTGCCAGGCTCAGACTGGACCTATTTTTCTTGCATACAAATCTGATGACACTATCAACGCAGTTGTAGATAGTGTAAAGACCAGAACACCTGTCTATAGCTTTGTTGCAGACGATGGTATTACTCACAAAGTATGGGTAATAGATGACAAAATGAATATTGCTCTTATTGCTACAGCTTTTGAAAAGCAAAAATCAATATATATTGCTGATGGACATCACAGGGCAGCTTCTGCTGTTCGAGTTGGTTTTGATAGAAGAGAAGCCAAGGGAAGCTTTACTGGCAATGAGAACTTTAACTATTTCTTATCTGTTCTTTTTCCAGATGAGCAGCTTAAGATTATGGACTACAACAGAGTTGTCAAGGATCTAGGCGGACTAAGCATTGCAAAGTTTAAAGATAAAATCAGCAGCATCGTTGATATCATTGGTACTGATACCAAGCCTATACATCCTGGTGTAAAGGGCCAATGGAGCATGCTCTTAGATGGTATGTGGTATCTGTGTCAGGTAAAGGATTCTGATAAGTCAGATGATCCTGTTGATGGACTGGATGTATCCTTACTCCAAAAGCTTATTTTAGAGCCTGTGCTTGGAATATCTGATCCAAAGGTTGATCCAAGAATCGATTTTGTTGGAGGTATCAGAGGCTTAGAAGAGTTGGAACGAAGATGCACATTAGACTGTGCTGTGGCTTTTGCAATGTATCCTACATCTATTTCTGAGCTGTTTGAAGTAGCTGATGCTGGCAGACTTATGCCGCCAAAGAGCACCTGGTTTGAACCAAAGCTTAGATCAGGATTATTTATTCATGATATAAGATAACAACTATAGTACGTAGTAACCCAAAGCCTCTTGCTTAGCAAGAGGCTTTTACTATATAATAAAGAATGGCATTTTGGGAGGATAATATGGCTACAAAGGTTATTTCAGAAAATATTGTATTAAAATTAGAAGATGGATTTCTTAAGAGCTGGCTGGACCAGGTATTACCAGAAGTATTGAGTCTGTTATGGTCTATAGTGCTGGCTTTTATTGTTTTTTGGATTGGCAGAAAAATAATCAAGCTAATCAGTAAAGTATTGAAAAAATCCTTGTCCCATGCCAATGTGGAGGATGGCTTGGCAAGCTTCCTCAATTCTATGGCAAAGGGCTGTCTTAACATAATCCTGTTCATTATTATCTTGGGATTGTTTGGTGTTACGACTTCATCTATAGCAGCTACTGTTGCAGCTTTGGGATTGACGGCAGGTCTTTCCCTGCAGGGGGCTTTATCCAACTTTGCAGGAGGATGTATTATTCTGTTATTTCATCCTTTCAAGGCAGGGGATTATATCATTGAGGACAACAACAAAAACGAGGGCTTTGTTGAATCAATAACAATAATCTATACCACCATAAGAACTCTGGATGGAAGACGCATTCTTATACCTAATGGAACTCTTGCTGCGGCATCCATCACCAATTGCAGTGACACTAACAAGAGAATGTTCAATGAAAAAATAGGTATCAGCTACAGCTCTGATATCAAGACTGCCAAGGATATTCTTTTTGACATAGCATATCATGCCAATGGCCTGGTGGCTCCTGAGGAGATCAAGGTATTTGTGGCAGAGCTTGGTGAGAGCACTGTCAACATCGGACTTAGATTCTGGATAGATTCCGACAGCTTTTGGACTACCAAATGGCAGACACTTGAACTTATCAAGAATCGTTTTGACGAGGCTGGGGTTGAGATTGCCTTTAACCAGCTTGATGTTCATATAAACAATATAGGCAATAATTAATAGTATTGGAGGACTTATCCTTGAGCAAAGCATTTGAGCTACTGAAGGAAGAAAAATTAAATGATATAGACTCGATGGGATTTATTTTCGAGCATAAAAAGACCAAGGCCAGAGTCAGCTTTATATCTAACGATGACTATAACAAGGTGTTTTCTATAGGATTTAGAACCCCACCCAAGGATTCTACAGGCGTAGCTCATATTATTGAACATACAGTGCTGTGCGGTTCTGCCAAATATCCTGTTAAGGACCCTTTTGTTGAACTGGTCAAGGGTAGCCTTAACACATTTATCAATGCAATGACATATCCAGATAAGACAGTATATCCTGTGGCAAGCACCAACGACCAGGATTTTCGCAATCTTATCGATGTATATATGGATGCTGTTCTTCATCCTAATATCTACAAATACAAGGAGATATTTGAGCAGGAAGGCTGGCACTATGAACTTGAGTCCAAGGACTCTGACTTGATAATCAATGGCGTAGTGTATAACGAGATGAAGGGAGCATTTTCATCTCCGGATGATGTGCTTAACCGCCAGATTCTCAACTCCTTATTCCCTGACAATACTTATTCCAATGAATCAGGTGGAGATCCAAGATATATTCCTGATTTAACCTATGAGGATTTTATTAATTTTCATAAAAAGTATTATCATCCATCCAATTCATTTATCTACATATATGGAGATGTGGATATAGATGACATGTTGGATTATCTTGACCGTAGTTACCTTAGATACTACGATTATCAGGAGGTAGATTCGCAGATTACTCTTCAAAAATCTTTTGATAGCCCAGTAGAAGAGAGTCATTTTTATCCTATATCTGCAGACCAGGATGAGAAAGATGCAACATATCTTTCCTGCAACTACGTAGTTGGTGAGGCATTGGATCAAAAGCTGTATCAGGCTTTTGATGTATTGGAGTATGCGCTGTTGTCATCTCCTGGAGCACCAGTTCACCAGGCTCTTATAGATGCAGGTATTGGTGATGATATTCTGGGAAGTTATGATACTTCCACAAGACAGCCTGTTTTTTCCATCGTTGCAAAAAATGCTAACCTTGAGGATAAGGAGCGTTTTCTTGAGATAATCGATTCTACACTTAGACAACAGGTTACAGATGGAATAGATAAAAAGGCCCTTCTTGCGGCTATCAATACCAATCAGTTTAGAACCAGAGAGGCTGATTTTGGCAATTACCCAAAGGGACTCATGTATGGGCTTCAGCTGTTAGACAGCTGGTTATACGATAAAAACAAGCCATTCTTACATCTTCACGGTATAGAAGTTTTGGATGGTCTTAAAAAGCAGATAGACAAGGGCTATTTCGAAAAGCTTATTCAAACATATCTTATAGATAACAATCACAAATCTGTAGTAGTTCTGTCTCCTAAAAAGGGAATGACTACGGCAGAAGATGAAGCACTTAAGAATAAGCTGGCTCAGATAAAGAAAAGCATGTCAGAGGCCGAGATTGATGCTATAGTAGAGCACACAGCTTATCTCAAGGAATACCAACAGACTCCAAGCCCTAAAAAAGACTTAGAGAAGATTCCTATGCTCTCAAGAGGAGATCTTGACACCAAAGCCAGAAAGATAGATTTACAGACCTATGAGCATGAAGGAACTACGATTCTTCATCACAAGCTCAACACTAATGGGATACATTATTTCAATATGGTGTTTGATATTAGTGAGATAGGAATAGAGGACCTGTGTTATACAGGAATGTTGGAGAGATTTATAGGTCTTGTAGATACCAAAAATTACAGCTATACCGATCTTAACAACGAGATTAACCTGTCTACTGGTGGTATTTCAACCAGCATGTCCATGTACAACGTATACGGAACAGGTGATAAATATCGCATAACCTTTGAGGTTCGAAGCAAATTTCTGTTTGAGGACGCCAAAGCTGCAAAAAATCTCATAGAAGAGATGATTCTTGAGTCAGATTTTTCTGATGAAAAGAGACTTCACGAGCTGATACTTCAGGACAAATCCCGTATGGAGATGATATTAAATTCTGCAGGACATCAGTTGGCAGCTACACAGGCTAAGGCCAGATACTCAAAAAAAGCTGTTATTGCAGACCATTCAGCAGGAGTGGCCTATTATAGATTTATAAGTGATCTGGATGAAAATTTTGACAGCAAAAAGGCTGATATTATCGCAAGACTCACCAAGCTTTGCAGGATTATTTTTTCAAGTGAGAGACTTATAGTATCTTCTACAGGAAAAAATGAAGCCCTGGCTCAGTCCAAGGAGCTTATCTCAGATATCAAGCCTAAGCTTAGCAAAGGCTTAAGCTTTGACAAGGCAAGCGAAGTAAAGACTTATGACAAGAATACAGCTTACAAGGATGCATCCCAGATACAGTATGTGTGCAAAGCTGGTAACTTTTTAGATGCCGGATATGAATATACAGGCGCATTAAAGATACTTCGAGTTATTTTGGAGTATGACTATCTGTGGATCAAGATCAGAGTGCAGGGAGGCGCCTACGGGTGTATGTCCAACTCGTCCCGTGAAGGAGATATGCATTTTGTTTCCTACAGAGACCCTAATCTTAAGAAGACCTTGGAAAGCTATGATGGTATACCTGAGTATCTGGCTGATTTTGATGTGGATGACAGAGACATGACCAAATACATCATCGGTACTATCAGCGGCATGGATACTCCAAGGACACCTTCGCAGCGCGGACTTCGCGGGCTGTCGGCTTATATGACAGGTGTTACAGATGAGATTCTGCAAAAGGAACGCGATGAGGTACTTAATGCAACAAAAGAGGACATTCGCAAGCTAGCACCAATGGTTTTGGCAGTATTGAATCAGAACTATATATGTGTTGTAGGCAACGAGGATGTTATTGAGGCAAATGCCCAGCTTTTTGATAAAGTAGAATCATTATTCTAGAGGTAAATGAATGGATAATTTTAAATCAGGATTTGTTACAATCGTTGGCAGACCAAATGTGGGTAAATCTACACTTATGAACCATCTTATAGGTCAAAAAATAGCTATTACCAGTAACAAGCCACAGACAACCCGCAATCGTATTCAGACTGTATATACAGACTCCAAGGTGGGGCAGATTGTATTTGTTGACACTCCAGGTATGCATCAGGCAAAAAACAAGCTTGGTGAGTATATGGTCAACGTTATCTCAAAGTCTATGTCAGATGTAGATTGTATTCTCTGGCTCATAGAGCCTTCTGACAAAGTGGGTGGCGGGGACAAGCGCGTAGCAGAACAACTTGCCAAGGTTAATGTGCCAGTAATCCTTGTAATCAATAAGATAGATATGTCTGATGGAGAAAAGGTTGCAAAGACTATTGAGGCATATAAGGATCTGGTGGAATTTGCGGAGGTTGTTCCTGTGTCGGCCCTAAGAGGCGCTGGTTGTAATGAACTTATCGATACAATTTTTAAATATCTGCCATATGGTCCGGCCTTCTATGATGAGGACACTGTAACAGATCAGCCACTGAGAGCTATTGTTGCAGAGATTATCAGAGAAAAGTCTCTTCATGCTCTTAATGACGAGGTTCCTCATGGAATAGCTGTTGCAATTGATATTATGAAGGAACGTCCTGGAAACAGAGCATTTTGGGATATTGAGGCTACTATTGTATGTGAAAAGGACAGTCACAAAGGTATCATTATAGGAAAGCAGGGAGCCATGCTTAAAAAAATCGGTTCTACTGCAAGATACGAGATAGAACAGCTTCTTGAAGCAAAGGTTAATCTTAAGCTATGGGTTAAGGTTAAGAAGGACTGGCGTGACAGTGACTTTTTAGTAAAGAATTTTGGATACAACAAAGAGGATATATAAATGGCGCTTTGTACACTGACAGGTTTGGTGCTTGCAAGCAGCAATGTTGGTGAATTTGATAAAAGGCTAGTCATTTTGACCAGGGAAAGAGGCAAGGTTACTGCTTTTGCCAAGTCCTGCAGAAGACCCAATAATCCGTTGATTGCGGCCACAAGCCCATTTTGCTTTGGAACATTTGAAGCCTATGAAGGCAGAAATTCTTACCATATTTCCAAGGCAGAGATAAGCAATTATTTCAGAGACCTGACTCTTGATTATGACAAGGTCTGTATTGGCTCATATTTTCTTGAGATGGCTGAATACAAGGCAATGGAGGGGGTGGATGAAAGACAACGCTTAGCTTTACTTTATCAAAGTCTTAAAGCCATAGAAAGCGGCAGATTTTCATTGACACTTTTAAGAGATATTTATGAGCTTAAATCATATGTTATCGATGGAGAATATCCGGAGGTTTTTCGCTGCGTCAAATGCGGCGAAAAGGAAGCAAAAAAGCTTAATACTTTTTCCCAGAGACTTCATGGCTGTTTATGCGACAGATGTGTTGCCACAGAGGGTGGAACAGATATATCTCAAACAGTGTTATATGCCATGCAATTTATTATTTCCATGCCAATTGAAAAGTTGTATACTTTTGTCTTGAATGACGAAACAGAGAAGGCATTAACACAGCTTCTTGGCAATTATCGTTCAAACAATCATAACCATATATATAAAAGCGAGGTTTTTCTATGACAGATAAAACGTCATCAGGAAATGGAATGCGATCTAGAGCAACAGGAACAAAAGCAAAAAAGCCTTTGACACCCCAGCAGAAGGAAGCTATAAAAAAACAGCGCAAAAGACGTGCGCTGAGAAATAGAATCATTTTTATATTACTATTTATTGCTGTTGCAGGTACTGCTGTATTTTTCATTAACAAAGCTATTCAGGAAGAAAATGCAAGCATGGCTACAGTAACAACTCTTACAATCAATGAAGATGGCTCAATGAAATGTGAGGAGGTTGTAGAGTTTGATGAGAGCAAATATGACAAAAAAGAGCTAAAAGCCAGTTCAAAGGAGCTAATCAAAAGCTACAACGAAACAGTAGGCTACGATGCTGTTAAGCTTGACAAAATAAGGCTAAAAGATGGCATAGCATACATGAGAACCATATATAGCAGTGTAGATGATTATGCAACATTCACTTCTACGACATGTTATAATGACTCAGTAGAGTCAGCAATAGAAGTAGGCTATGACTTTATAGACAGCTATTGTAGTGTCTTAGATGGTGTCAAATCAGTTCAGGCAGAGATTACCAGTCCTGTATTTGATTTTGAAGGCTGCAAGGCACTTGTTATTCAACAGAATATTACAGTGGTGGTTCCAGGAGACATATGCTATATATCTACTGGTTCAACTGACGTTATTGACAGTCATACTGTTACCATATCTTCTGATGATGGCAATCAGGATGCTACCACTCGAATATATATTATTTACAAATAGAAAGGGTACATTATGGAAAAATCAATGGACAAAATCATCGCTTTAGCAAAGGCTAGAGGATTTGTATACCCAGGCAGTGAGATTTATGGCGGTCTTGCTAACACATGGGATTACGGCAATCTTGGTGTGGAACTCAAGAACAATGTTAAGAAAGCATGGTGGCAGAAGTTTGTTCAGGAGAACAAATACAATGTAGGTGTTGATTGTGCTATTCTTATGAATCCGCAGACATGGGTGGCTTCTGGTCACTTGGGAAGCTTTTCTGACCCACTTATGGATTGTAAGGAATGCCATGAGAGATTCAGAGCTGACAAGATAATCGAAGACTATGCAGCTGAGAACAATATTACGTTATCTTCATCAGTTGACGGCTGGTCACAGGAAGATATGAAAAAGTTCATCGACGACAATAATGTACCTTGTCCTACCTGCGGCAAGCACAATTTCACAGACATAAGACAGTTTAACCTTATGTTCAAGACCTTCCAGGGTGTAACCGAGGATGCAAAGAATACTGTATATCTCAGACCTGAGACAGCACAGGGTATTTTTGTTAATTTTAAAAATGTACAGCGTACATCTCGTAAGAAGGTTCCTTTTGGTATTGGACAGATTGGTAAGTCATTCCGTAACGAGATTACTCCAGGTAATTTTACCTTCCGTACAAGAGAGTTTGAGCAGATGGAACTCGAGTTCTTCTGCAAGCCTGGTACACAGGATGAGTGGTTCCAGTACTGGAGAGGTTTCTGCCGTGATTGGTTACTTTCTCTTGGAATGAAGGAAGAAGAGATGAGACTTCGTGATCATGATCCAGAGGAGCTCTCTTTCTATTCGACTGGTACAACAGATATCGAGTTCTTATTCCCATTTGGATGGGGTGAATTATGGGGTATCGCATCTCGTACAGATTATGACCTTACACAGCATCAGAATGTATCAGGTCAGGATATGACATATTTTGATGATGAGACACATGAGAAGTACCTTCCATACGTCATCGAGCCATCTCTTGGCGCTGACAGAGTAGTACTTGCTTTCCTTTGTGCTGCATATGATGAGGAAGAAGTAGGAACAGCAGAAAAGAGTGATGTTCGTACAGTACTTAGATTCCATCCAGCTTTAGCACCAGTTAAGATTGGTGTTCTTCCACTTGCCAAGAAGCTTAACGAGGGTGCAGAGGCTGTATTTGATGAACTTTCAAAGAAGTTCAACTGCGAATTTGACGATAGAGGTTCCATCGGAAAGAGATATCGTCGTTTTGACGAGATTGGTACACCATGGTGTATTACATATGACTTCGATTCAGAAGAAGATAAGTGTGTTACAGTTAGAGATCGTGACACAATGGCTCAGGAACGCGTTGCTATAGCTGATCTTGAGGCATATTTTGCAAAGAAACTAGCTTTTTAATAACTTGTTGATTATACCTCAGTATTTATACTGGGGTATTTTTGATATATAGAGGGGAAAAGATGAAAGCATACGAGAGATTATTAAACTATGTATCTGTATACACTGCAAGTGATGAGGATTCAAATACTGTACCTTCCACATCAAGACAGTTTGACCTTGCAAAAAAGCTTGTAGAAGAGATGAAATCTATAGGCATATCAGATGCCAGAGTAGATGACATGTGCTATGTATACGGCACGATTCCAGCTACACCTGGATATGAGAATAAGCCCGGTATAGGTTTTATAGCACATATGGACACAGCACCTGATTTTACAGGAGAAAATGTCAAACCAGTCATATTGGAAGACTATGATGGCTCCGACATAGTGTTGGGTAACTCAGGTAAAACTATTGAGAATAAATATTTCGCTCACCTTGGAAATCTTAAGGGAAAGACTCTTATTCATACTGATGGTACCACATTGCTTGGTGCAGATGACAAGGCCGGAATTGCTGAGATTATGACTATGGCAGAGAGGCTCATTAACAGTGATATTTGTCATGGCAGGATTTGCATTGGCTTTACTCCAGATGAAGAGGTAGGACGTGGTGCAGATCACTTTGATATAGAGCATTTTGGAGCAACTTTTGCGTATACAGTGGATGGAAGTGCTGAAAATGAAGTAGAATATGAGAATTTTAATGCGGCAGGTGCAGAGCTAATATTTAATGGATTTAATATTCATCCTGGTGAAGCAACAGGCAGAATGATCAATGCGGCCCTTGTTGCAATGGAATTTAATTCTCTGCTTCCACCTACAGCTACACCTAGAACTACTGCAGGCTATGAGGGATTTTTCCATCTGTGTGATATGGAAGGAGATGTTTCAAGAGCTACTCTTTCTTATATCATCAGAGATCACGATGAGGCAAAATTTGCAGAGAAAAAGGCATTGATGGAAGCTGCATGCAAATTTATCAATGGTAAATACGGCGAAGGAACCTGTGAGCTTACTATCACTGATCAGTACAGAAATATGATAGAGATGATAAAACCTCACATGAGACTTATCGACAATGCTTTTGAGGCTATCAGAAGAGTTGGTTTAGAGCCTAAGGCTGTAGCCATAAGAGGCGGTACAGATGGAGCCAGATTGTCATACAATGGCCTGCCTTGTCCTAATCTTGGAACAGGAGGATATTGTTTCCATGGTCCATATGAGCATATTACCATTGAAGGCATGGATAATGTAGTTCAGATACTGTTAAATATAGTGGAGATTTCTTATGGAGCTAAGAATTAAAGAGTTTTTTATTTTTATATGTCATATTTTGGAGTACATATTGGCATCCTTCGTATTGATTGCTGTTATTATTGCTACAATTAGTCTGATTCCATCACTAAAGGATTGTGTTATAGTTTCTTTTTCAGGTGACTATGTTATTTTTAATCACTTTTTAGAGCAGGTATTTGCAATTGTAATAGGTGTAGAATTCCTAAAGATGCTGTGCAGACCTAATTCTGACAATATATTAGAGACTATTATATTCTTAGTAGCCCGCCATATGATTATGGCAGGAGATACAACACCAATAGATTACCTTGTATCTACTGTTTGTATAGTTATACTTTGCTTTGTTAGAAGATATTTAAAGGATAATCGTAAGATTGGTTTTTCTCTTAAGACAGATAAGTTTGAAGAGGAGCAATAAATAATTTATGAGTGGTAAAATAGATTTTAAGAAGTTGCTTATAGATATTATTTTTGATGCTATAAGTGGTTTGTTGGTTGGTATTGCACTATATAATTTTGCGGCAGATGCCAAGTTTCCATTGACTGGTGTATCAGGTATCGCAATGATTTTCTACCAGTTCTTTGGTTTTAAGATTGGTATTGTGACAATTATTCTCAACATACCAATTGTACTTATATCCTACAGGATACTAGGACGTAAATTTATGTTCAGATCCTTCAAGACCATGATTATAGGTTCTGTTATTATGGATTATGTGACACCTTTGATACCAAAGGTTCAGCTGGATAATGAGTTGTTAACGGCTGTAGTGGTAGCTATCCTAACAGGTATTAGCTACGCTATTATCTATATGAGAAAATCCTCTACTGGAGGAGCTGATTTTATTATTATGACCATAAAGGCCAAGAGACCGCATATGAGTCTTGGACGTATCTTTTTCCTTGTGGATGTTGCTGTTATTTTACTTGATACTGTCTGCTATTCTCCATCCATAGAGAGCATGTGCTATGGTCTTATAATCAGTTATCTGGCTTCTCTTGTGGTAGACAAGATGATGTTATCTGCAGACAGTGGCAAGATGGCTATGATCGTAACCAACAAGGCTCAACAGATGGCTGATGCCATAACTGAAGGAGTGGACAGAGGCAGTACCATATTTACTGCCAAGGGCGGATACACAGGTCAGGACAGACAGGTTCTTATGTGTGCCTGCTCCAATAAGCAGATGTACGAGATAAGCCGAATGGTCAAGACTATTGATGTAGATGCGTTTATAGTTATATTAGAATCCCACGAGATATATGGTGAAGGATTTAAGAGGTTTAAGTAATGGACAAAAAAATGTGCGTTATTGGTGTTGCAGGTGGCTCAGCCTCAGGCAAGACAACTATTATTAATATTATCAAGGAAAGCTTTGGTGAGGATATATGCATTATCAGCCATGATTCATATTACAAGGCTCATGATGACATGACCTATGAGCAGCGCACGCAGCTTAATTATGATCATCCTGATTCCTTAGAATCTGAGAGAATGGCAGAGGATGTAAGACAGCTGATAAAAGGCTATGAGGTAGATATTCCTGTATATGATTTCTGCGTTCATAACAGAGCCAAAACAACTGAGCACAAGGTTCCAAAGTCAGTTATTCTAATGGAAGGTATTCTTATACTCGAAAACAAGGAATTAAGAGACCTTATGGATGTTAAGGTTTTTGTGGATGCTGATGCAGATGAGAGGCTGATGCGACGAATCAAGCGTGACATGATAGAACGCGACAGAAGCATTGAATCTATTCTTAGTCAATACTCTCAGACAGTCAAACCTATGCATGAGGAATTCGTTGAACCTTCAAAGAAGTATGCAGACATAATTATTCCCCGCGGAGGAGAAAACTCTGCAGGCATAGACATGCTCATGACCTACGTAAATAAGCGGCTTTTCGAGTAATATGCCACATTGCAAAATACCAATAAATACAATGTAAATGCTTACATTTGTATATTTTTTATAATATAAAATATAGCGATTGTGTAAATAAGACAAAAATCCCCCTTGTGGGGATTTTTTTGTTTATGAGACTCCCCAAACATGATAAAATTGTGGAGTAATCGATTAGTTGATTGCTTATGTATAAGAAAGAAATTCTGGGAGAGTATAAAATTAATATGGCTACAAAACCTATCGTGTTAGCCGTAGCTGGAAAAGGTGGTGTTGGTAAGACATCGCTTGCTTCAGTTATGGTTAAATTACTTGTGGAAGCTTATCCTGAAAAAAGAATCTTAG
>JABUSV010000181.1 GCA_021442555.1 Pseudobutyrivibrio sp.
TGTTTTTGATTTCAAGCTTGTCGAAATCACTGATTGTGTTACCAGCCTCTACTGTACCAGGCTTGCTAGTCTGTCCCGCCAAGTATGCCATTGCCTCTACCAGACTGGTTTTGCCCGCCCCGCTGTGTCCTAATAACACAACGTTTCTAATTTTGTCAGTTGTAAAAACGTTCATAGTGTTTTCCCCCATTTTTAAATTCTTGCTTCTTTACCCCAAGAAGTAAGTTGTAAATACATTTTAACTTTCTTTCAGACACATTACAATATGTTATTGGTAAATATCGACAAAAAAATCCCCGTGATATCAAATCACAGGGAATATTTACCAACTATTTTAAATTTTCTAAAGTCTTGTAAAAATCTGGATATGAAATCACAACACAATCAGAATCATCCAATATATTATCGTTGGCTGAAACTAACGATGCTATGGTAAATGACATGGCTATTCTATGATCAGACTTGGTAACAATTCTAGTCCCCTTTAAATCGTTACCACCAGAGATAATCATTCCATCTTCTGTTGCAACAGCATCAGCCCCCATTGCCTTGAGGTTATTTACCACCGTATCAATTCTGTTAGATTCCTTAACCTTAAGCTCAGCAGCATCTGATATTACAGTCTTCCCATTAGCGCAAGCTGCCATTACTGCAATTATTGGTATCTCATCTATTAGTGTTGGTATAATCTCACCGCCAATACTAATACCATGAAGCTCGCTGGTTTTAACAAGAATATCCGCTACTGGTTCACCTGATACCACTCGCTCATTTAATAGTTCAAGCTTACCGCCCATCTCTTGTGCCACTTTGATAATTCCAGCTCTCGTTGGATTAGTATTGACATTTTTTATAAGAATCTCACTGTTAGGAGTTATTAATCCTGCAACTATAAAATAAGCTGCGGAAGATATATCTCCTGGAACCTGAATCTTTTGGCCAAACAACTTCGGACCACCAACCACAGTGGTAGTTTTGTTAATCGATGTTATATCAGCACCAAAGCCTTTTAACATAAGCTCTGTATGATTTCTTGATAAAACAGGTTCTGTAACCTTTGTTACACCATCAGCATATAATCCAGCCAAAAGAACACAGGATTTAACCTGAGCACTTGATACAGGAGAATTGTATTCTATAGGATTGAGCTTACTTGGCCTGATTATCAACGGAGCACAATCATTGTCCTTAATTGAAGCAATATCAGATCCCATGGCAGTTAATGGTTTAATGATTCTGCCCATAGGTCTAGTTTGAATCGATTCATCGCCATTTAAAGTAGTTTCAAAGTTCTGTCCTGCAAGAATTCCACTAATAAGTCTTGTTGTAGTGCCACTATTTCCTACATCAAGTATAGTATCTGGCTTTGATAAACCATTTAGCCCTTTTCCTTTTATTATTACATGGTCATTATCATGGGTTATATCAATTCCCATCTTTCTAAAGCAACCTATAGTTGATCTGCAATCAGCACCATTTAAAAATCCCGTTAACTCGGTTATGCCCTCAGCTATCGCTCCAAACATTACTCCTCTGTGGGATATTGACTTGTCACCAGGGACAATAATCTCGCCTCTTAATCCTGTCATATTACTCCTTTCTAAGCTTAACATCATATTCATTTCGCTGATATATTTCATAAGCTTTGAGTAATTCAGGTTCATGATAAAACTCTATTCTGAGTACTCCAGGCTCAAATTCTCTGTTATGAATAATATCAAGATTCTTTATGCTTATATTCGCGATAAATAACAAGGTCAATGCTGCAAGAATTGTACCTGGCTTATCTTCAACATACAAATACAGCTCAAAAATACTCCAGGCTGGATTAGCTACAGGAATTGTAAGTGAATCTCTGTAATCCTTCGCTGATGAAAATAAATCAATAATTTGTTTTTCATCAGATGCAGCTATGGCTTCTCTAAAATTAGACAATTCATTTGCATAAGCATCTATTAGCTTAATAATTTCATCCTTGTTAGTAAGACAAATATGCTGCCACATAATTGGAGATGAACTACTAATGCGGGTAATATCCTTAAATCCGCCTGCCGCAATAGTCTTACAGGTTCCAGCATTATCGTCAGAGTTTTTAACCAGATTTACAAGGGTTGCCGATACTACGTGTGGTAAATGTGATATCGCTGCTGTTGCATAATCATGATCAGAAGGCTTCATTTTAAGAGTAATTGCGCCAAGGCTCTTAATAAAAGTATCAAATTCATCTAGTTTTTTTCTGTCCAAATCATCTTCTGCGGTAAGAATGTAGTATGCATTTTCCAACAAAGATTCCTTAGCATTAGCAAAGCCTGTTTTTTCAGCCCCGGTCATTGGGTGTCCACCAATAAACCGAGAAGTCAGATTTAGTTCTTTTGCTGCTTTTGATATATCACCTTTAACACTTCCAACATCCGTAATAATGCAATCCTTCGATATAATGTTTTTGAGTTTAGACATATACTCAACATTTACCTGAACAGGACTGCATAAAAAAATGATGTCACAATCACAGAATTCATCCAAGGGTATGTTTTTATCATTACTAATAACAGCATCATCATATGCAAGCTTGCAGGTTTCATCTGATGATGCAATTGCAATCATATTTGTTGATGGATAAAATTTCTTTATAGCTTTAGCTATAGAGCCACCAATTAATCCCAGACCTATAAATCCTATTTTATCTGTTTTCATAACATCTCCTACCGTATAATAACTAGTAAAAAAACAGCCGCTGAAGAATAACCCCAGCGGCATATAAATCTATTAACGATCCGCTTAAGTATAACTACTTATTCTCTTCTACAAGTTCTTCCTTGCGAATCTCTTTTGTTGCAATCTCTTTGCAAATTTGATCGATAAAAGTAGATAATGGCTTAACACCTTCGTCGCCAGCAAAGCGGCTACGTACTGAAACAGTCTTATCAGCCTCTTCCTTTTCACCTACTACTAACATGTATGGGATACGATCCAGTCTTGATGCACGAATCTTATAGCCTATTTTCTCTGCTCTGTCATCTACTGTACAAAGCACACGATTAGCTCTAAGCTGCTTTTCAACTTCATGTGCATAATCTGAATACTTCTCTGATATAGGTAATATACGAACCTGCTCAGGGCACAGCCATGTTGGGAACTTTCCTGCATAAAACTCTGTCAACCAAGCCAAAGTTCTCTCATAGCATCCCATTGAAGTACGATGAATGATATAAGGTCTCTTTTTTTCGCCGTTCTGATCTATATAATACATATCAAACTGCTCAGCAAGAAGCGGATCCCACTGAATTGTAATCATGGTATCTTCCTTACCGTATACGTTCTTGGCGTTGATATCAACCTTAGGACCATAGAAAGCAGCTTCTCCAACATCCTCTGTAAAAGGAATATTAAGTTCATTAAGCATCTTTCTGATAGCATCCTCGGTTTTATCCCAAGTCTCGGCGTCACCAATGTATTTGGCTCTGTTATCAGGATCCCACTTAGAAAGATGATATGTTACTTCACTTTCTACACCAAGCGTCTGAAGACAATACTGTGCATGAGCAATACAGTCCTTAAATTCAGCTTCCATCTGATCAGGACGAACAATTAAATGCCCCTCAGATATTGTAAACTGACGTACACGAGTAAGTCCATGCATTTCACCAGATGACTCATTTCTAAACAATGTGGACGTCTCACCATATCGCTTAGGGAGATCCTTGTATGACTTCTGTGATGCCTTGTATACATAATACTGGAATGGACATGTCATAGGACGAAGTGCATATACCTCGTCATCTGAATCAGGATCACCAAATACAAACATACCATCCATATAATGGTCCCAATGTCCTGATATCTTATATAAATCAGATTTCGCCATAAGTGGAGTCTTAGTTCTCTCATAGCCCCACTCGTTATCCTCAATATCTTCAATCCAGCGCTGCATTGTCTGGATAATCTTTGCACCCTTAGGCATAAGCAAAGGAAGCCCCTGGCCTATAACATCTACAGTAGTAAAAAGCTCCATCTCACGACCAAGCTTGTTATGGTCACGCTGCTTAATATCTTCAAGATGCTCTAAATATGCTGCAAGTTCTTCTTTCTTTGCAAAAGCAGTGCCATATATTCTCTGAAGCATTGCATTCTTCTCAGAGCCTCTCCAATAAGCACCTGAAGAAGAAATAAGCTTAAATGCTTTTATGCTTTTAGTACTCATAAGATGAGGTCCAGCACATAAATCTGTAAATGCCTCTCCCTGCTTATAGAAAGATATAACAGCATCCTCAGGCAAATCTTCAATAAGCTCTACCTTATATGGCTCATTTCTATCCTGCATAAACTTAATAGCTTCTGCTCTAGGAAGCTCAAACTTTTCAAGTCTAGCACCCTCTTTAATTATTTTTTTCATTTCTGCTTCGATTGAATCCAAATCTTCCCTTGAAAATGGTTCACAATCAAAGTCATAGTAAAAGCCTGTATCAATAGATGGTCCAATAGCAAGTTTCGCATCAGGACGTACACGCTTTACAGCTTCTGCAAGTACATGTGATGTTGTATGACGATATGCTGCAAGTCCAGCTGCATCATTGCAGGTTAAAATGTTAAGAGTACAATCTGTATCAACTACTGTCCTAAGGTCAACGACTTCTCCATTAACCTCTCCACAGCAAGCTGCTCTTGCCAATCCTTCGCTGATATCAAGAGCGATATCATACACCGACATTGCGCTCTCATAGCTCTTTGTAGAGCCATCCTTTAATGTAATTATCATAATGTCTCCTTTCGCGGACAACTTCAGAAATCCCACACAATTGGGTTAGCCTAGTTGCTCCACAACAAATATATTCTAAAAAGTACTATTACTTTCTAGTTCAGATTAGTTTTTCTTACCACAGCAGAACTTATATTTCTTACCACTTCCACATGGACATGGATCATTACGTCCAACCTTCTTGTCTAAGCGTACTATTGTGTGCATATTCTTAGCTTCCTTAAAAAGACTCTTTCTGGTCTCTTCATCAAAAATCTTCTCCCACTGTGGAAGTTCATATAACCAGTCTGCCTTGGCATCTATCATATTTTTGTATAAAAGAGCCTTGTCAAAAGCTAGGGATACAACTGTATCCTCCTCCATAGTCTCTATAGGATTAGGAGTCTTTAAAGATTCATTAATTCCATCAAGGAAACCTGTCATAGGCATAATGTCTATATCATACTTTTCAGCAAGTTCCTTAACAGTGCCCTTTACCTCAGTATCTGGATCCTCCAAAAGTTTTTCATAAATTCCTTTTTCTAAAAGAAAATACTTCTGCCAAAATGCCTGAAGGCTTGCCTGTGACTGTTCCTGATTATATGCAATTGACTGCCAATCCTGTAATAAACTCATGTTTTTATCCTCTTCTTTCTTAAAATAAGTATTAAAAATATATCATATTGAAATCTTAATTACTAGTTTGGAACTTCAGGGAAATCTGGCACCGGAAGATTTTCCTTTTCACAATATTCAGAAATAAAATCTATACTCTTATCGTAATCTGTTCCAGCGTCAAATTTGGCCTCTATTTCATAAAAATAATTATCGTCGGCACATGTATAATATACATATGAATCATACGAACCTTCGTAAGAATTATCATCATAATTATAAAGTGTCCAAATACTGTATTTCAATTCTTCATCATAATATCCACGAAGATTATCTGATTTATAATACTCATTTGATTGTAAGTCATACTTGTGCTGTTCAGACAAATATCTTCTTTCTGTTTTCATTAAAGATTCATTATCTTCATATTCACGGATTTCTAAATCGATCCAGCCTGTGTCAAGATTCTGGTGATTTGATAATGACACATGTTTATTATATGTACCATCATAACAATATAAATAGTTTCGATCTAATTCAAACTCATTTGAATGATTATCCTGTTTATACTGTTTCTCGAGAATATCAAGAGCATCCTGTCGTTGTCTGTTTAATCGGTCACTGGAAGATAAATCATCTATATCTTCATAATAATACCCATCTGTGCTTATAAGTATAGTTTCAGATGTCTCAGGCTCCTTTGCTGTAATGGCAGGAAAATCATCGATTGAAAAAGTCGAAATAACTATACCCAATCCAATAATCCACACAATTAAGGCTGAAGCACTTAAGATACAACCAGCAGTTGCCAGAGTACTGTCATCTCCCTCGATACCAATCTCTTTTTGTTTTTTTAAGAAATCTAACCCTAAAACAAGTCCGGGAATAGAGAAAGCAGGCCCTAACAAAATACCAATAGAACCAAAAATAGTAGATGCCTTTGCAAGACCAGAGAATCCTTTTAACTCGGATAGTTTTCTTCTGGTCTCTTCCATCTTCAATTCTTTTTGACTTTTCTTCCAATCCATGGTTGAAGAAGAATTCTCAACTTCAACGGTAACTGATTTGCCAGATGTTTCAACAATCTCTTTATAGTACAATACATCTGATTCACTCATAACTAACTTACTCTCCTAAAAAAGGCATTGACATCAAATGCCAATGCCTCAAATTTAACGATATTATCTATAGATAATGTCATCTCTTCCAGGTCCATTAGATACCATTGTAATAGGAAATCCAATTTCCTGCTCAATAAACTCGATATACTTGCGACAATTTTCTGGTAAATCTTCGTATTTTTTAATACCTCGAATCTCCTGTTTCCAACCTTGCAATACCTTAAGAACAGGCTTTGCCTTCTCAAGCTTGCTTGTAACAGGAAAATCTGTTGTAACCTCACCATCAATCTCGTATCCTACGCATACAGGAATCTCATCCAGGTAACCAAGTACATCAACAACTGTGAATGCAACATCTGTAGTACCCTGCATACGACATCCATATTTTGATGCCACACAGTCAAACCATCCCATACGACGTGGACGTCCTGTGGTAGCACCGAACTCACCTCCATCACCGCCACGACGTCTTAATTCATCTGCTTCATCACCAAAAATCTCTGATACAAAAGCTCCGGCACCAACAGCTGACGAATATGCCTTACATACAGTAACTACCTGCTTTAATTCCTGAGCAGGAATACCAGCACCTATACAACCATATGGAGCCAAAGTAGATGAAGATGTAACCATAGGATAAATTCCATGATCAGGATCCTTAAGAGTACCAAGCTGTCCCTCAAGAAGAATTGTCTTGTTCTCTTTGATAGCCTGCCACAAATATACAGATGTATCACATACATATGGCGCAATCATATCTCTATATTCATGAAGTGTGTCTAATAATTCAGCTTCATTAATAAGTGGCTTATGATATAAATGCTCAAGCAATACATTCTTCTGATCACAAGTACGCTTTACTTTTTCTACAAGAAGATCCTCATCAAATAATTCCTGAACCTGATAACCAATCTTGGCATATTTGTCAGAATAAAATGGAGCAATTCCACTCTTAGTAGAACCAAATGATGCTTTACCAAGTCTCTCTTCTTCGTACTGATCGAAAAGAATATGATAAGGCATTACAATCTGAGCTCTGTCTGATACAAGAATATGTGGAGTTGGAACTCCCTTATCTGTGATGGACTTAATCTCATTTATAAGAATTGGAATGTTGAGCGCAACACCATTACCGATAATGCTGGTAGTGTGATTATAAAACACACCACTTGGCAATGTATGCAGAGCAAACTTACCGTAATTATTTACTATGGTATGTCCTGCGTTAGCTCCTCCCTGAAAGCGTACGATAATGTCAGCATCTGCTGCCATCATATCTGTAATCTTACCTTTTCCCTCGTCGCCCCAGTTAGCGCCTACAACTGCTTTAACCATTTTATGTCCTCCTAGACTAAAATAATATATATTAATCCAATGGGATTAACTTCTTAGTAACTGTACATGCCAATGCACCCGGTCCAATATGACACGAAACTGACAGTGATAATGGATCTATCCAATCAACCTTGGTATTAAACTCTTCTTCTAACTCGCTTGCAAACTTCTCTGCTGCTTCAAGATTATCTGTATGAGCAATAGAAATAGTAACTTCATCTATATCTGACACATGAAGCACCTCATCCATATCCTTTTTGATAGCATCAATCATAATCTGCTTGGCCTGCTTCATGGTACGTGCCATTGCATATTTATCAAGTTTTTCTCCGTAGATTGATAAAACAGGCTTAATCTTGAGTAATGAACCAATGGCCGCTACTGCAGGTGTAAGTCTTCCACCCTTTTTTAAATACTCAAGAGTATCTACAGTAATATATATTCTCGAATCAAACTTGTTGCTCATCAAAGCATCGTGTATCTGTTGAGCAGACTGCCCCATATCAGCAAGCTTTTTAGCCTCTAACGCCGAAAGCTTCATGGTTACAGATATCCTCTGATTGTCAACAACAACTACCCTGCCATCGTAGTCCTCAGCTAACATAGCTGCAGTAGAACATGATGATGACAGTCCACTAGACATGGGAATATATACTATCTCATCATATTCCTTAAGCAATGAGTCCCATAAATCCATAAGATTACCAGTAATAGGCATAGATGTTTTGATATCTCCACCCTCTGTAAGCTTTTGATAGAACTGCTCTTGTGTCAAATCAATATCTTCGTAATATAGAGTCCCATCTATATAAAATGGCATAGGTACAACACTTATACCCAACTCGTTTGCTTCTGATTGCGTAATACCACTATTGCTATCAGTAACTACAACAACCTTTTTGTCCATAGTTCACCTCATAATTATCAATATACAACTTTGATAATATTAGCACACTTAACAGGTAAAAAGAAACTACCAAAATCAATAATTAGTACATTCCTCCGCCCATCTGTGCAGCAGCTGCTGCTGCGGCAGCGTCAGCTGCTGGATCCTTGATATCTGCAACAACTGATTCTGTTGTAAGCAATGTACTTGCAACTGATACCGCATTTTGAAGAGCTGTACGTGTAACCTTTACAGGATCAAGAATTCCTGCTGATACCATGTTTACGTACTCTTCCTTGTATGCATCAAATCCAACGCCTACTTCTGATTCTCTAACCTTGTTAATAATTACAGATCCCTCAAGACCAGCATTGGCTGCAATATAGAACAAAGGTGCCTCTAAAGCCTTAAGAATTACATTAGCGCCAGTCTTTTCATCGCCTGAAAGTGATTCTGTAAGCTTTAATACTTCCTTTTGTGCATGAATATAAGCAGAACCACCACCTGAGATAATACCCTCTTCAACAGCTGCACGAGTTGCATTTAATGCATCCTCCATACGAAGCTTAGCTTCCTTCATCTCTGTCTCAGTAGCTGCACCTACTCTGATTACAGCAACACCTCCAGCAAGCTTAGCCAATCTCTCCTGAAGTTTTTCTTTATCAAATTCAGATGTTGTCTCCTCAATCTGTCCTCTAATCTGTGAAATTCTGCCTTCGATAGCTGCCTTATCGCCAACACCATCAACGATAACTGTATTTTCTTTGCTCACCTTGACAGATTTTGCACGTCCAAGCATTGAAAGATCAGCTTCTTTCAAATCAAGTCCAACTTCCTCAGAAATTACTGTACCACCTGTAAGAATTGCAATATCCTGAAGCATTTCCTTACGTCTGTCACCATATCCAGGCGCCTTAACAGCAACAACATTAAATGTTCCACGAAGCTTGTTAAGAATAATTGTTGTAAGAGCTTCACCTTCTATATCTTCGGCAATAATAAGAAGTCTTGCACCAGACTGAACAATCTGCTCAAGTATTGGTAAAAGCTCCTGAATATTTGAAATCTTTTTGTCTGTAATCAAAATAAATGGGTCATCTAATACTGCTTCCATCTTGTCCATATCTGTGCACATATATGCTGAGATATATCCACGGTCAAACTGCATACCTTCTACTAAATCAAGCTCAGTCTGCATTGTCTTAGATTCCTCGATGGTGATTACTCCGTCATTAGAAACCTTTTCCATTGCGTCAGCTACCATTGCGCCAACTTCTTCGTCTCCAGCAGAGATTGCAGCAACCTTAGATATCTGATCTTTGCCAGTAACAGCCTGGCTCATATCTGTAAGAGACTTAACAGCTACATCTGTTGCTTTTTTCATACCCTTGCGAAGAACAATAGGATTAGCTCCTGCAGCAAGGTTCTTCATACCTTCCTTAACCATAGCCTGAGCTAATACTGTAGCTGTTGTTGTTCCATCACCTGCTACATCATTTGTCTTTGTAGCAACTTCCTTAACAAGCTGTGCCCCCATGTTCTCGAACGCATCTGGAAGTTCGATTTCCTTTGCAATAGTAACACCATCATTTGTGATAAGTGGTGCACCATAGCTCTTTGCAAGAACAACATTTCTTCCCTTAGGTCCAATAGTAACTCTAACTGTATCTGCTAGCTTATCTACACCAGCCTCAAGTGCCTGTCTGGCCTCAGCTCCATATTTAATATCTTTTGCCATTATTAATTACCTCTCTTTTTTTTATTCTACAACCGCTAAAATATCATTCTGACGAACGATAATATATTCTTCACCATCAAGCTTTACTTCTGTACCAGAATACTTAGAATAAATAACCTTCTGTCCTTCCTTAACAGCCATGCCAACTTCCTTGCCATCTACCATTCCGCCAGGACCAACTGCAACTACAAGAGCCTCCTGCGGCTTTTCCTGCGCGCTGCTGGCAAGAATAATGCCAGATTTTGTAGTTTCCTCTGCCTCAAGCTGCTTTAATACAACTTTGTCAAATAATGGTACTAACTTCATTTTATATTCCTCCTTAATAATAATCATTTATCTATAATACGTATAATAAAAAAACACGCCTGATATATATTACTCTAAGTAACACATTTTTTCTAGTTAATTCTTATTAATACTGTTATTAAACCAATCTAAAATAGAATCCTTAAAGCTTCCACCACTTACAACAATAAGTTTTTTCATAACATCGTAAAATACAGCCTGGTCTTCCTTGTCAAGCTTGTCAATTGATTTTTTGATAATGGCAATACTTTTCATCTTAGATCCAGTGATTTCAGAAAGCTTCGTAGCACCTCCGGAAGATAGCGCAGAAAACAATATCTCACCAAAGGCATTTCTGGTTTCATAATCCACATCTAAAGCCCATTTTTTCAGGATTTTATCAATCATTATTGACTTATCCCTGATGCCAGTATCTGATAAAGCAAACCTGTTCCCCTTTACCTGCCAATGGATAGGGTTATGTTGTTCCAGCCCAGCTGCATCACCTTTAATTACTATGTTTTCAAACTCATTATCCATCATCATTCCTATAATAGACTGTTCCGGAATAATTGATTTAACTCGTGGCACAATGGATTTGTATTCATTTGTAGCAATAATCTCATCTATGAAGCCAGGACCATCATTAGAATAAATCTCTATTATTCTGTCTTGTATTTCCTTTTTGCAAAAAGCACTGGAATAAACTGCAAAGTTGCCGCCCTTTGAATGTCCACCCACTCTGATCTTCAGATTATTCTTGCACATAAGTGTATTTAAGTATTGTACAGCTTTTTCCTGCCCACCAGTTTTGGACGCAAAGCAAATATTAAAATCCTCCTGCCATCCTACCAATGAATCATCTGTACCTCTAAATCCTACATATACTGTATTATCAGGCAAAAAGAAAGATACAGCTGAAAACTGTGTGGAATTCTCAGGTACCAGTTCGTTGGTATAGTATCCAATCTTTGTACCACCATACCTATTAGAATATGCCATCTTGTGCAATATAAAAGGCGCCTTCTTTGTAGCGGTAGTCATGGACATTATTTCTTCAGGTGTATGTTTTTGAAAGAATACTCTTTCTACCTGTTCTATAGGAATATGTCCCGACCTGTCAGGTCCAGGTACAATACCCGAATAATCCACATATGATAAATACGAAAATATTAAGTTATCTACCTCGTTAAAAGGATCAATATCAAAACTAATATCAGATCTGAAATCAAGGTAATCTTCAAGATTAGGCATATATTATTCCTCGTAAAATCAGTCATTATTCTCATTGGAAGAATTTGTTTCAAATACACTGTCTTCCACATCATCCCCGGTAACATTATCTATGTTTGCTTTGCCTGGGTCGTCTTCGAGATTCCTGATTGCAGCCTTATCTTTTTCCCTGTTGTCCCTTTTTAAAGAAATAAAAGTCAACAGCAAGGTAATAAGACTAAAAATACCTACTGTCATTAGAAATCCAAAGTAAATATTGCTTTTATTGGAAACCCATTTCATATAATCCCAAAGCATCAATATGCTACCTGCAACTGAGATAACAGCTACAATAATTCCTCCAATATAACCATTAAACCTTGTATGCTTCATACTCAGTGAGTATTGAAAATCAGTAGTTCCAAGTATTAACGATGTAATAATTAAAAACATGTTAATATAACTCTCGATTATCAACCTATTAACAACAACTAATATACCAGCAACAATCAATACTACACCAAATGTAAAGCCATAGTTTGACAGATTATAATATTCCTGCTTGGTAAAATATTTGATAATAAAATACAATCCACATAATAAAAATAACCCACCAAGTCCATATATTGAATACTCATATACTATACTTGTAATCAATTCCTGAGTGGTAAATAGCATCAAACCGCCAACTACCGCAAGTAAAACTGATAAGACAACATAAACTACTAAACCAATGGTATTATTTTTTTGCATTAATATCTCCTCCTAAGAAAATAGTATTACAATAAGATTGGTGGCGCCATGGGCAATAATCACAGGCCATAATCTCTTTGTTTTGATATGACATATTCCCAATGCAATACCAACAATAAATGCATAAAGGAATTGAACAATGTTAAAGTGAAGCATACCAAACAATAATGAAGAAATAATAATTGCATATTTTAAATTCCAAAAAGTATAAAGCTGACCCAGAATTATCCCTCTGTACAACAATTCCTCAAGTATTGGTATTACAATGACATTACACATTATTTTTATTATAAGCTCTCCATCCTGTAATGTCTTAGTTGCTCTGTCAAATCCTTTTGATGCACCTGCCAAACCTGTATATGTAATTAATACATTTAAAGCTATACCCAAAACAATAACAGCTAAAGCATATAATAAATACCTTAGTATTTCAGAAATACCACCTTCTATTTTTGCCGCAATAATATGAGGACAGCTTCTGTAAAATGCAAATGTTGGAATAATAGTTATTATTCCTGACAACATCAAGCAAAACAGCCTTCCCATTGCAGCTTCAAATATAAAAGCAAACAATTCTGTTAGTGAGTTGTATAAAACATAATATGAAAATAACGGTATTATTATTTGCCATACTCTATTGGATTTAACGCTCTTCAATATATCTTGCAACCTCCTTGGGTGAATCTAAGACTGCAACAGCCCCATTGCTAATCAGTTCGTCTATTGTACCAAAGCCATATGATACACCTATACAGGTTATTCCTGCTTCAACAGCCCCCTTAGCATCATATTTTGTATCCCCTACTATTACTGTCTCGAGTCTGTTTTGCCAAGGAGATCTTTCAAAAGCATGATTTATAACCTCGCTTTTTAATTCAATATTAGACTCTGGCGTAGATCCGACTATATCAACAAAATATTTTTCAATATTAAGATGCTTTGCAATAGCTCTACAGGCTCGTTCATTCTTTGATGAGCAAATAGTAAGGGAATATCCTCGATTGTTTAGATCCTTTAGACAATCTTCTATACCATCATAAAGCTCACAATAGTACATGGTTTTTGTATCGTATATTCCACGATACGTGGTTAAAAATTCATCATAATCCTCTTCTTTGATTTTAAGAATATTGGGCATCGATATTTTAAATGGCGGACCAATACATTCTTTTAGTACGCTGTATTCTGGGATATCATATCCTGTATTACTAAGAGCATACTTTAATCCTTCTACAATACTTCTTTCTGAATTGATGATAACTCCATCAAAATCAAAAAATACATTTTTAATCATAAATTCTCCTACAGTAATAGGCCAAGGAAATATCCTTGGCCTACTTTTTTATTTCTTTACACCCTTAGTATCTCTTGAACCAATATGTAGTCTGTTCAAAGCAAAAGTCTTGCCCTTTACAGTAACATCAATATTGTCTCCATCCTTAAGCACATATATATCAGTAAGTTCATCCTGTGGTGAAAGCTTAATGCCTCTTACGCCAACTGCACCCTTTTTCTTTTCAGGTATTGTCATAGCATCTATTCTAAGAAACATATCCTTCTTTGATTGCATAACTACTGTGTCTCCATTTGCTACCAGAGATACAGCAATTATCGAATCTCTGTCGCTTAGCTTGGTAGCTGCAATTGTACGTCTTGTAACATCAAACTCAGATGAATCTACGAGCTTTATAAAGGCCTGTTTTGTTCCAAATAGAAGCTTTTTACCAGATATATTGTTAAGGGAATCAATGAATAAACAGTTTTCTTTTGACATATCAAAATTTGATACATTGTCAAGAGGCTGTCCTTTATCTCTAAACTTTCCAAAAGGTAGATCCATAACCTTAACAGTGTGCATCTGACCATTGTTGGTAAACAATGCCAGCCTGTCTATATTTTTGCAGATAATAACCTTCTTGCTCTCCGAATCAGCTGTTTCTTTATTTCGCTCATATGTTGCCAAATCAACAACTCTACCATATGCAAATCTGTCAATGAGCACTGCCACATCTAATACTTCTATTGGCTTTTCTTCAACAACAGCTTCCTCTACATTGTCTATTGCAGTTCGCCTGCCTACGGAAAATTCTTTTTTAATGGACTGTAGGTCTTTTATGATTACCTTGGCCATCTCAGCCTTTGATCCCAGAATCTTAGTGTATTCAGCAATATTTGATAGTGTTTTTGCGTAATCACCCTTTAAAGCCTCTATTTCAAGACCAATCAGGCGATGCAGACGCATATCCAAAATAGCCTGTGCTTGTTTTTCTGTAAATCTTAACTCAGATGCATCTTTTTTAGATACTTCACTCTTAAACTTGATTCCATCAGTTATACCGTCAACCAGGCATCCCTTAGCCTGTTTAACGTCCTTTGAACCTCTAAGAATCTCTATAATAAGATCGATTACATCACAGGCCTTTATAAGGCCTTCCTGAATCTCCTTTTTTTCATTCTCTTTGCCAAGTAATGTTGTGTATTTCCTTGTACAGAGTTCATATTGAAAATTAACATGATGTCTTATTATTGGTACTATGCCAAGAGTCTCTGGTCTGCCATCAGCAATAACCAGCATGTTTACACCAAAGGTATCCTCAAGTCTGGTTTTTTTATACAAAAGATTAAGAAGATTGTTGGCATCAGCTCCTTTTTTAAGCTCAATAATAATCCTCATGCCGTCCTTGGACGACTGGTTTGAAATATCTATAATATCCGTAGTCTGCTTCTTTTCAACTAGCGAATATATATCATTTAAAAACTTGCCAATATTGGCACCTATCATAGGATATGGAATTTCCGTTATTACAATCTGTTCTTTTCCACCCTTTAGCTTTTCAATCTCAGCCTTACCACGTATCTTTATTTTTCCTATACCAGTGGCATATATCTCCAGGAGCTCATCCTTATTGGTTACTATACCACCCGTTGGAAAATCCGGTCCTTTGATATAATTCATCATCTGCATAGTATTAATATCAGGATCCTTCATATAGGCTATTACGCCATCTATAACCTCACCCAGATTATGTTGTGGAATGGAAGTAACCATACCAACAGCAATACCATCAGAACCATTTATTAATACATTTGGCACTCTTACAGGAAGTACCTCAGGTTCAGTTTCAGTCTCATCATAGTTTGGAATAAAATCTACAATATCCTTGTCGAGATCTCCCATATATACTTCTTGAGCAATCTTGGAAAGACGTGCCTCTGTATAACGCATTGCAGCGGCACCATCTCCTTCAATTGAGCCAAAATTACCATGTCCATCTACAAGAGGAACACTTCGTTTAAAATCCTGACTCATTACCACAAGAGCTTCATAGATTGAACTGTCACCATGTGGATGATATTTACCCATGGTATCACCAACAATACGTGCAGATTTCTTATATGGTCTATCAAAACGAACACCCAGCTCGTACATGTCATAGAGTGTACGTCTTTGAACTGGCTTTAATCCATCTCGAACATCAGGAACAGCTCTTCCTAATATTACGCTCATAGAATAATCTATAAAAGACTTTTGCATTACTTCCGAATACTCAGTCCTTATAAGTTGCTCTTCAGCCATATTTCACCTCAATTAAAAGTCTAGCATTGCTTCGTTCGCATGCTGATAAATGAATTCTTTTCTTGGGCCAACCTCTGTGCCCATTAAAAGCTCTGTTGTATGACTTGCCATTAAGCCATCCTCGATTTCAACAAGTTTCAGTTTTCTGGTTGCAGGATTAAGAGTAGTCTCCCAAAGCTGGTCTGCATCCATTTCACCAAGACCCTTGTATCGTTGTAATGTAAAATTGCCCTTGTGAGTCTTACGATATCTGTCCAAAGCCGCATCATCATACAGGTATTCCTCTTCACCTCTTTGTGGAATAGCCTTGTATAAAGGGGGCATTGCTATGTATACATGCCCTTGTTTTATCAAATCTGGCATAAATCTAAAGAAAAATGTAAGGAGCAGATTGCTAATATGTGCTCCATCCACATCGGCATCTGCCATGATAATAATCTTGTCATAGCGAAGCTTTGAAATATCAAAATCATTGCCATAACCTTCTGAAAAACCACATCCAAAGGCATTAATCATGGTTTTAATCTCAGCGTTACCTAACACCTTGTCCATAGTAGCTTTTTCAACATTGAGAATCTTACCACGAATAGGCAAAATAGCCTGATACATTCGATTGCGAGCAGTCTTTGCTGAACCACCAGCAGAATCACCCTCTACTATAAAAATCTCACATTTATCAGCTTCTCTGCTCTCACAGTTAGCCAACTTACCATTTTGGTCAAAGGAGAATTTCTGCTTAGAGAGTAAATTAGTTTTTGCCTTCTCTTCTGATTTTCTGATCTTTGCAGATTTTTCTGCACAGGATATAACAGTCTTTAATGTTTCCAGATTTCTATCAAAAAATAGAACCAGCTCATCTCCTGTTACCTTTGCAGTTGACTTGTCTGCATCCGGATTATCTAACTTGGTTTTGGTCTGTCCTTCAAATCTTGGTGCAGGATGTTTTATAGAAACTACTGCAGTAATACCATTTCTTACGTCTACACCTGTAAAATTTTCATCTTTAGCCTTGAGAATACCAAGATCTCTGGCATATTGGTTGATTACAGTTGTAAGAGTCTTTTTAAAACCTGTTATATGTGTGCCGCCTTCAGAGTTAAAAATGTTATTGCAGAAGCCGTAGATATTTTCATGAAATTCATTACAATACTGAAATGCTACCTCAACAGCTACTCCCTCACTCTCTCCTGAGAAATATACAACATCGTGTAGTGTTTCAGAAGTCTTATTAACATCCTTAACAAAACCGATTATTCCATCTGGTTCGTGATACTCCACATGTTCAATCTCCGGTTTTCTCCTGTCTTCAAATATTATGGTTAGCCTTGGATTAAGGTAACAGGTCTCATGTAAACGTGACTTTACTTCTTCTTCTCTAAAGTAAGTTTTTTCAAATATTTCTGGATCTGGTAAGAAATTAATCTTAGTTCCATGTTTTGATGTTTTGCTGATTTTAGGTAACAATCCATCCACAAGCTTTTCTACCGGAACACCCTTCTCGTATCTGTCGTGATGTACAAATCCATCACGTGCTATCTCAACATCAAGATATGTTGATAGCGCATTTACTACTGAAGAACCAACACCGTGTAGGCCACCAGATGTTTTATACACGCTGTTGTCAAATTTACCGCCAGCATGCAAAGTCGAGAATACAAGTCTTGCTGCAGGTATACCCTTTGTGTGTAATCCTACTGGTATACCTCTTCCATTATCTTCAACTGTACAACTGCCATCCGCTTCAAGTGATACAAATATTTTATCACACTCCCCAGCCAAATGTTCATCTACAGAGTTATCTACTATCTCATAAATCAAATGATTGAGACCTTTTGTTGATGTGGAGCCAATGTACATACCAGGTCTTTTTCTAACAGCTTCAAGACCTTCTAAAACAGATATGCTGCTTTCATCATAAGTTACTTTGTTTGCCATTAAATATCTATCTCCCTAATTAATGCTTGCCAGTGGAGCCAAAGCCGCCCTCACCGCGAACAGTATCACTTAGACTGTCAACTAAAGAAAATTCTACCGGTAAAAATGGAATAACCACAAGCTGCGCAATCTTTTCAAATGGAGTTATGGTGCGAACCTCATCAGAGTCATTGTGCAAGGCCACCTTAACTTCACCTCTGTAATCACTGTCCACTACACCTGTACAATTGGCAGGTCTAAGCCCTTCCTTGGCAGATAGTCCGCTTCTTGCAAATACTCCACCAAAATAATTAACTGGTATCTCCATTGCAAGACCTGTGCCTATCATTTTAGTCTCGTGGGGATTAATAGTAACATCCTCGGATATATCTGCAAACAAATCATATCCGGCCGCATACATTGAACCACGCTCAGGAAGCTTTGCTGTATCTGTTAATTTTGTAATATTTATATTCATATTAATCGCACTCCAATACTATTTGTCCTACTGTTCTGGTTTGCTGAACATCAATAACTCTTTGATTAATTGATCCTCTCCATAAAGCCTTGACATCTTTTTTTTCTATCTCAAATCTGCCATCTACTAAAACATCAAGATACTGCATTACTTCAAGTTCTTTAACTTCCTCGTAAGTATAACCTGTATAAAGCCATTGTGTTTTCTCTGGAAATAGATTTCTAATCTCATTTGAAAGCTCAGTTATCTCATTTCTATTTCCCATATACAATGGATCACCGCCACTAAAAGTAATACCCGAGATATAATCCTTTTCTAACAGAGAAAATATCTCTTTTTTTGCAGCTTCGTCAAAAACTAAGCCATCCTCAGGATCCCATGTAATTGGATTTTGACATTCTTTACAGTGATGATCACAACCAGAAACCCAAAGAACTACTCTAAGTCCGTCTCCGTTTAACATATCATCCTTGGTTATATTGTGATAACGCATTATATTACCTCTAAACTACATAGATTTTCTGTCTGCAATCTCCGCCATTTTTGCAGCATTAAGTCTGGTGTCGCCTTTTACTCTGGAATAAGACAAATATCCATTCATTCTGTCAATTTTTGTAAGATTGCGGCTGTGACATACTGGGCATTCATCCATCTCAAGCTCTTCATGACCACAATCATCACAATATGATAGTGACAGATTTACACCCTCGTAAAATCCCATCTTCATTGCACGCCTAACCAAAGTTTTAACAGCCTCTCTGTTATAATTGATAGGATATCTTACATATTGAATCTTGCCACCATTTGACATTTCCCAGAATCTAAACTCACAGTCTTGTTTTTCAATAGGAGTAATATCCTCTGTTACATGACAATGGAAAGAATTTGAAACATATTCTCTGTCTGATACATTTTCTACAATACCAAACTTGTTTCTAAACTGCTTAACCTGCAGACCACAAAGATTTTCTGCCGGTGTTCCATAGATTGCATAGAGATTTCCATCCTCTTTTTTGAACTCTGTAACTTTTTTGTTGATATAAGCCAATACCTCTAACGCAAATTCGCCATCTTCAACTAATGATTTGCCATTATATAATTCCTGCAATTCATTAAAAGCTGTAATACCAAAGCTTGCAGTTGCATATTTTAATAATGGCTTGATCTTGTCATGGAATCCTAAATGTCCTCCATAAAATCCACCCTCACAATATGCAAGAGGATTCGTAGAAGCCCTCATTTCTCCTAAATACGCATAAGTTCTAATATGAAGCTTTCTAATCATTTCAAGATAATAGTCCAAAATCTCATAGAAATCCTTGGATTCCTTTCTGGCCTTAGCCAATATCATTGGTAAATGCAGACTGACTGCACCTATATTAAAACGACCAATAAACACAGGCTCATCCTTATCATCAGCTGGCTCCATTCCGCCTCTTACATACCATGGAGAAAGAAATGCTCTGCAGCCCATAGGTGAAATAGCCTTGCCATATTTTTTGTACATGGATGAAATATAACCTTCACCTGTTAACGATAACCAGTCCGGATACATAGTCTTTCGGGAACAGTCTATACCAGCTTCAAATACATCCTCAAGTGGCGCACCTGGACCATGTAAATTCTCATCATATAAAAATACAATCTTGGGGAAAAGTACAGGCTTTTTAAAACCAGGCTTTCCCTGCCCAATACTTCTGACCTTTAAGCAGGCTTTGGATGCCATCTTTGCAAATACAGATGTACCCAAACCTATAGTAACTGTAATAAATGGATAATCGCCTCTTGAAGATGCAACGGTATTAAACTTATACTCCCAACCCTGGAAGCCTTGTTCCATCTCTCTTGTAACGTCGGCCATTGCCACTTCATGTGACTTTTCTTCTGATAATCCCAAATCAATATATTTTGCCACTGCCTTGTCATAAGAAAGCTTGGCATATTTGTCTAGAATCTGATCTGCTTGAGGAATAGTAAATCCACCATACTGCTGAGATGCGGCAGACAATACAATATCTCCGATAACATCAAAAGCAACATCTAAGCTCTTAGGCTCATTATAGAAAATATTGCCCATCTCAAATCCACCAGACAATACCGACTGAATATCAAACAGACAGCAGTTCATGGTATCACGTCTGGCATTCATATCATGTATATAAATATATCCATCTCTGATTGCCTGTATTTCTTCTGTTGTAAGGAAGAACTTTTGATACAGTTCCCTGTTAAGCTCATTAAAAATAAGTGATCTCTTTGTAGAAACAAGAGCTGAGTCAGTATTTGAGTTTTCTTTATCTCCAATGTACATGATGTTTTGACTCTTCTTATATACGTCATCTAACATCTGTACAAAATCCTGTTTATAGTTACGATAATCTCTGTAGCTTTTTGCAACAGCAGGATTAACCCTCTCTAACGCCCCCTCAACGATATTGTGCATCTGATAGATCTGAATCTCTGTTAAACCTAACTGAGCAACTCTTTCCTCCACAAACTGACAGATGAACTTCTCCTCTTCTGGAGTGAATTTAATAAGCACTCTTGTTGCAGACTTACCTACTGCATCAACAACCTTTTGTACATTAAATTCCTCTAAAGTACCATCCTTTTTTACTACATAAACCATATAAAACCTCCGCAAACCTATATCAAGATTTGGTAAAAGAATCAATAATAAAACACTAGATATTGTGCCTTTCCTATAATATCATCCAAACATAGTGATTTCAATACGAATCATAAATTTTAACAAAAAAGCACGCAGAAAATGCGTGCTTAAATTGCAATATTATTAGTAAAAAATATTAAATCATCAACCCTTTACAGCGCCACCAGTTACACCTTCTACATAATACTTCTGTAAACACATAAAAAGCAGAGTTACAGGAACTGCTACTAACACTCCACCTGCGCAGAATCTAGTGAAAAATCCCTGATAGTCATTTGTCCATATCCATCTTTGCATTGCGACAGCTACGTTGTAGCTTTTCTCGTATCCAAAGGCTACATAAGAAGCTGTAACATAATCACACCATGGTGCCATGAATGCAACTAATGCAGTATATATAACAATTGGCTTTGATAATGGTATGATCATCTGCACAAAAACCTGAGCTCTTGTTGCGCCATCAATTCTTGCAGCTTCATCTAATGATTTAGGAATTGTATCAAAATATCCCTTACATACATAATAACCCATACCTGATGTTGCAACTCCAACAAGAATAAGTCCAGGAATTGCACCTTCCTGAGTTAATCCGATTTCTTTTAATAGGAAATACATGCAAATCAGCGAAAGAAACGCTGGGAACAAACCAAGTACAAGCCAAAACTTCATAAGGAAGGTTCTGCCAGCAAATCTCATTCTTGATAACGCGTAGCTGGTGCAGATAACAAAAAATGTACTGATCAAAGCAACAAAAAATGCAATGATAAGAGTATTTGAATACCATTTAAGGAAATTACATGAACCATCCAACAAAAAAACATAATTATCCAAAGAAAACTTCTTTGGAACAATGTAGCTTACCATTCCTCCATATTCAGAAGCATATGATCTAAAGCTCTGAAGTAACAGAAATACAAATGGTATAAGCCAGAAAATACTAATTGCCACTAATGCTATATGTGCCAAAACAACACTTCTTTTTTCTTTTTTTGACATTATTGGAATCCCTCCTCATCCTTTACTGAAGGCAAGAAGCCATAAACCAAAAGTGTAATCACAGAAACAACAACGAATACCATGATACCGAT
>JABUSV010000104.1 GCA_021442555.1 Pseudobutyrivibrio sp.
ATACAACAAAAGACCTCAGGCATAGCCTGAGGTCACCTTAATACCACGCTGCAATAGTTGTAATACTATTATAAATATTTCTTTAATTCTGCCGCCTTGTCAGTTGCCTCCCATGGAAGCTCTACATCTGTTCGTCCAAAGTGTCCGTATGCTGCTGTTGCGCCATAGATTGGACGACGAAGGTCAAGCATCTTGATGATTCCTGCTGGTCTAAGATCAAAGTTCTCTCTGATTATCTCAACAATCTTCTCATCAGAAAGCTTACCTGTTCCAAATGTATCCACCATAATAGATGTAGGCTGTGCTACACCGATAGCGTAGGATACCTGAATCTCACATCTGTCTGCGAGGCCTGCTGCAACAATATTCTTTGCAACATAACGTGCTGCATATGCTGCAGATCTGTCTACCTTGGTGCAGTCCTTACCTGAGAATGCGCCGCCGCCGTGCCGAGCCATTCCACCGTATGTATCTACGATAATCTTACGTCCTGTAAGTCCGGCATCACCATGTGGTCCACCGATTACAAAGCGTCCTGTTGGATTAATAAAGAACTTAGTCTTGCTGTCGATGAGTTCCTTAGGAAGAATCTCATCAAACACATACTTTTTAATATCTGCGTGAATCTGTTCCTGAGTAACATCCTCATCATGCTGAGTTGATAATACAACGGCCTCTAATCTAACTGGCTTGCCGTTCTCATCATACTCTACCGATACCTGAGTCTTGCCATCTGGGCGAAGGTACTTGAGTGTTCCATCCTTACGAACCTTGGCAAGCTGGAACGCAAGCTTATGTGCCAACGAAATAGGGTATGGCATAAGCTCTGGTGTCTCGTTACTGGCATAACCAAACATCATACCCTGGTCACCAGCACCTGTGTCAAGGTCATCTCCAAGAGAACCCTCTCTGGCTTCTAATGCTTTATCAACACCCATTGCGATATCTGCAGACTGCTGATCAAGAGCAACCATTACAGCACATGAGTTGCCATCCAATCCCTTGGCGCCGCTATCATAGCCTATATCAAGGACTGTCTTTCTGACGATAGATGGTATATCAAGCTGAGCTTTGGTTGTAATCTCACCTGTTACAAGAACAAATCCTGTACATGATGCTGTCTCACAAGCAACACGGCTCATAGGATCCTGAGCCATACATGCATCAAGAATAGCATCTGATACAGCATCACACACCTTGTCAGGATGTCCTTCTGTTACTGATTCCGATGTAAATAATAATTTTTCCATAAATATATCTATACTCACTTTCATGGCATACTTCTACTAGCTTATACACTATACAATCACATCCCCAAATTAGTCAATACATAAGCTGTGATTTTTGTCTAAACTCTATTGTGTTTAAAATCCAAAAATCCTATAATTGTGTTATAAATTATGGTTTTTTACCTACTTAGGGGAGAATAGATATGGCAATGATGACAGTTAACAAATTAGAACCTGGTATGGTGGCACTTAGCCCCATAGTAACAAAACGCGGACAGGTTATTGCAAAAGAGGGCACAGAGCTTAATAGTCAGCTCATTGCCAAGCTTACCTTCTACAAGATTGACGAGGTAGACGTCAAGGTACCAGAGATTAAAATAGAGACTGTTGTCGAGCCAGAGGAAGAGATAGTTCCTGTTGCCAAGAAGGCATATGTCAGCGACACTATTACTTACATGCAGCGCCTTAAGGCTTCTCCTAAGTTCCAACAGTTTCAAACTGATTATGCGCTTAACATCGAATATCTCAAGGAAAACTTTGAAGCCATCATCGCTGGCGCTGATTCAGATTGTGCCGATATGCTTTTGGAGAATGTAGAGTCTCTATTCAGAGGCAAGACCTCCCTTGAGCTTTTTGATATGCTACATTTGATGAGAACTGTTAACGATACCGTATATGCCCATTCTCTGAACGTAGCTCTTACAAGCCGTGCTATCGGTAAATGGCTCAAGTTACCAAAAGATGATTTGGATTGTCTTACCGTTGCAGGTGTACTGCATGATATCGGCAAGACTCAGATTCCAAGTGATATTCTTAACAAGCCAGGTAAATACACCGATGAAGAATGGGAGCTTGTCAAATCTCATCCGTTAATGGGCAACAGAATCCTCAAGAACAAAGGCTTCGATAACAGAATTCCTACCGCTGCTTTGCAGCATCACGAGAGATTTGATGGTTCAGGATATCCACGTGGTCTTACGGCCTATGAGATTGACGACTTTGCTTCCATCATAGCCATAGCAGATGTATACGATGCCATGACCTCTGCCAGAAGTCATCGTGATCCTCTGTGTTCTTTCCAGGTAATAGCTGAATTTGAAAAGGAAGGCATTAAGAAATATAACGCTTCTTATATCTTGACTTTCTTGGAAAGAATAGCAAATACATATAACAACAGTCGCGTAATACTCTCTGATGCCAGAGTTGGACGTGTAGTATATATCAACAAACGCAATCTCAGTCGTCCGGTAATTGAACTGGACTCTGGCGAAATGCTTGATTTGTCAAGTTCTGCAAACCGAGGCATTACAATTCACTCTATCCTATAACAAAAAAGCTATCCCAACGGATAGCTTTTTTATTATGACACTTTATTGTTCTTTAAAGTAAATTTCTGAGCTTCTGCATCTGTTGTGACATGTGCAAATGTTGCTCCAAGACTGTTCAGTTTACCCTCGAGGTCCTCATATCCTCTTTGAATGTACTGAATATCATCAATAAAGGTATATCCATCTGCCTGAAGTCCTGCAATTATTAACGCAGCACCTGCTCTAAGATCTGGCGCAGATACTCTGGCTCCATTATAGCTTGTCACACCTGTGATAATAGCTACATTACCTTCAACCTTTATGTTAGCTCCCATTCTGTTGAGCTCATCAACATATTTGAATCTGTTTTCAAATATGCTTTCGTTAACGATACTGATTCCCTCAGCAAGTCCAAGAACTGCGGCCACCTCTGGCTGCATATCCGTAGGAAAACCAGGATAAGGCTGTGTAATAACCTGTGTACTCTTTAACTTTTGATCCTCAGCTATTACTCTAACGCAATCATCAAACTCTTCAACGATACATCCTGCCTCTATAAGCTTTGCTGATATTGCCTCCAAATGCTTAGGAATAACATTTCTAAGTAATACGTCACCTTTGGTAGCTGCAGCTGCACACATATATGTCCCTGCTTCTATCTGATCTGGAATAACAGAATATGTAGTGCCGTGAAGCTTCTCTACTCCCATAACTCTGATTATATCTGTACCTGCACCTCTGATGTTGGCTCCCATACTGTTTAAGAAGTTTGCAACATCTACGACATGTGGCTCTCTCGCTGCATTTTCGATAGTTGTCTTTCCAAGAGCTAATACAGATGCAAGCATAATATTAATAGTTGCACCTACAGATACCTTGTCAAGATATATATGATTGCCTACAAGTCTTGTAGCCTTAGCAGACCACAAACCATATCCCTGGTCTACATCAGCACCTAGAGCTCTAAGACCTTTAATATGCAAATCTATTGGACGAGATCCTATTGCACATCCTCCAGGAAGTGCAACCTCTGCCTCATTGTACTTACCAAGAAGTGCTCCCATAAGATAATATGAAGCTCTCATCTTTTTGATGTACTCATAATCAACACTCAGTCTATTGATGCTAGAACCATCTATCTTAACTGTGTGTGTGTCTATTCTGTCTACTACTGCACCAATATCCTCAAGGGCACAGAGCAGAACATTTACATCTTTTACGTTGGGCAGATTCTCAATTGTAACGATATCGTCAGTCATAATAGCGCCAGCCAAAATACCAAGTGCTGCATTTTTTGCACCTGATATTTCCACCTCTCCACGAAGTGGTGTGCCGCCCTTTATAGCGTACTGTTCCATAAAGACTCCTATTTTTACACACTAAAAAACCATTTTGAATACCTACTTCTGTAATTAGGTTTCTTCAAACTGGCTTTGATACAATTTAGCATAAAAGCCATTTTTACGCAACAAGAACGCATGGTTGCCTTGTTCTACAACCTTACCATCCTTAACAAACAAGATAATATCTGCATTCTTAATCGTCGATAATCTATGGGCTACTACAAAGGTTGTTCTTCCCTCCATCATCTTGTTAAACGCAGACTGTATCTTTTGTTCTGTTCTTGTATCAATGGAGCTGGTTGCTTCATCCAAAATCAATACCGGTGGAAGATCCAACATAGTTCTGGCGATACACATTAGCTGTCTCTGACCTTGTGACAAAGCAGAGCCCCCATCCACAAGCATTGTATCGTAAGCTTTTGGCAGTCGTTTAATAAAACTGTGTGCATGAGCAGCCTTGGCAGCCTCTATTATCTCTTCTGCCGTGGCGTCTTTATTTGCCAATGAAAGATTGCGTTTTACAGAATCTTCCTTGAGCCAAGTCTCCTGCAATACCATTCCAAAATTCGAATGCAGTTCGTCCCTTGCTATATCTCTTATATCCGTACCATCTATAAGTATTCTTCCTTCATCAACCTCATAGAATCTCATCAAAAGATTGATTATTGTGCTTTTTCCTCCTCCTGTTGGGCCTACAATTGCCACCCTCTGGCCTGGTTCAACAGTAAGATTGAGGTGTTCTATCAACGGCTTATCCTTAGTATATGAAAAGCTCACATCTATGAATTCTATGCGGCCACTAACCTGCCCCAGCTTTTCTTTTGGCTCATCTATCTCACAAGGAGCATCTATCATCTCCAGCAATCGACCTGCACAGGCAATGGCATTTTGAAATTCTGTTATCACGCCACTTATCTCATTAAATGGCTTTGCATACGTATTTGAATAAGACAAAATTGTTGTGACCTGACCTACAGTTATCTTGCCGCCAATTGCCATTATTGCTCCAGCTACACCAACCATGGCGTATATCAGGTTGTTAATAAGTCTGGTGCTCGGATTCACCAATGATGAATAGAATGTAGCAGACAGTGAAGCCTTGGTTAATCTTTGATTTTTCTCGTCAAATATAGCTATTGCTTCGTCTTCAAAAGCATTTAAGCGAACCACATCATTCTGCTCTATCACTTCTTCTACAAATGATGTCTGTTCTCCCTTGCAAGCCGCCTGCTCCTTGAAATATCTATAGGAGTTTTTTGCCACAAACTTAGCAACTAGTAGCGATAATGGTGTAAGCAATATAACAATCAGCGCTATAGAAGGAGATATTTTTATCATAAAAAATATGGTTCCTACTATGGTCATAACCCCAGTAAACGCCTGAGTAAATCCCATTAACAGACCATCCGCAAAGGTATCTGCATCAGATACAATACGACTCATGTAATCTCCATGACCATGGCCATCAATATTACTCAACGGCATCTTCTGCATCTTATCAAATGCTTTATCTCTGAGCGCTTTTGTCACAGAATATGTTATCCTGTTGTTAACACGATTCATTAGCCACTGAAATAGACATGTTACCCCAATGGATATTCCCATATACAGGACGTTCATGATTAGTCCTGAGTAATCTACCTTTCCTCTTGCTGCGATACAATCCACGGCCCTTCCTATCAGGATGGGTATAAGTAATGTCTGGCTGACAGTAATGATTGCACATATCAACGATAGAACAATCCATCCGCTGTATGGCTTAAGCTCTTTTAGTATTCTGCTTAGAATCTCTTTTTGATTCTTTTCTTTCATTACTCACTACCTCCTTCCCTGGGATATTGGCAGTAGTATATTTCTTCATAGGTTGGGCACGTTTTTAGCAGCGTTTCATGGTTTCCCAATCCTACTACATGACCATCCTCCATACAAAGTATCTGGTCAGCTTTTTTTACAGAACTTGCACGCTGAGATACTATAATAATTGTTGGCTTATGTTTCATTCCAAGTAGATTCTTATATAGCTTAGCTTCTGTAACCAAATCAAGAGCACTGGCAGAATCATCTAGTATGATGACCCTTGGGTCGCCCATAAGTCCCCTTGCTATAGTAAGTCTCTGTCTTTGCCCTCCTGAAAAATTCCTTCCGTTGCGTTCAACCTTGGCATCCAGACCGCCTTCCTTTTCCATCACAAAATCATATGCACAGGCCATCCTTAATGCTTCGCGCATAGTCTCATCGGATGTGTCCATATGACTTTTCATTGAGAGGTTTTCTCTTACTTTTCCCGCGAAAAGAGTAGCTTTTTGAGGGACAACTCCGTAGATATTACTAATATGACTGTCCTCAAATTCGTTGATATTTTGTCCGCCAAGGGTAATTTTTCCCTCTGTAGCATCATAATCATGATAAAACAGATGCAATAAAGTACTCTTTCCTGAGCCTGTACCACCGATTATTCCAAAGACACTGCCTTCTGGGATGCTAAAGCTTATGTTCTCTATTGCAGGCTCAGATGCATCTTGGTATTGGAAGCTTACGTTCTCAAAAACTATATCGAAGTTGTCGGCATCATTAGCATTCTTACCATGTACACGTTCATCATTTGCCATGTTCATTATCTCTTCGACACGTCCTGCACTTGGGAATGCTTTCATCAGCAATACTATAAGATTAGCAAGCTTTATCAATTCAACTAAAATCTGTGACATATAGTTAACTATTGCCACTACCTCACCTGTGAGCATAGTGCCTGCATCAACCTGCTTGCTTGAAAACAGTAACAGACCTACAATACCAAGATTAACCACCACATAGGTCACAGGATTAAGTAAAGCTGCCACAGAGCCTGTAGTAGTCTGCATATCTGCAAGATCTTTAGTCTTTCCAAAAAATATATCTTTTTCACTATCCTGACAATTGAAGGCTCTCAGTACTCTTACACCCTCCAGATTCTCAGACACAGCCTTCATTACCCCTTCTAAGGATTTTTGAATCTGCTTGTATCTAGGCAGAGTGTATTTCATCACCAGATAGACTATAAGACTCAATACTGGGACTACAATTAGAAACACAATTGCGCATTTTGGATTGACTATAAAAGCCATTATTGTAGCACCCAAAACAATAAATGGACTTCTCAAAAATAGCCTGAGCACCATATTTACAGTGTTTTGTATTTGGTTGATATCACTGGTGATTCTGGTAGTAAGTACATCTGTACCCACCTTATCCTGTTGACCTGTAGACAGAGACATTATTTTTACAAACATATCCCTTCTTATGTCAGCACTACAATTAACAGCCACTTTTGCGCTAAAATACTGAGCTGTAATAGATACTCCGAGCCCTACTACTGCAAGCAAAACTAAAACCCCACTCATTTTGACGATGTAGGCAAAATCCTGATTATGGATACCCCTGTCGATGATGTTTGCCATCACCAGAGGTACCAATAATTCAAAAGTTGCCTCCAACATCTTAAGGAGTGGGGCTAAAATAGCTTGTGCTTTATATTTTTTTAAATAACGTGCAACAAACTTCATATCTTTTTGTTAGTTAGCAGCTTCTTCTGTTTCTTCAGATTCTACTGCCTTAAATAATACTTTAAATGTAACTGTGTTCCAAAGTTCTTCGTCAAGCTCCCATGTAACAGCTGACTCCCAGCCTTCATAGATGCCATTATAGAACTCGGCCTGCTGCTGTGATGTAAGAGTAGCCTTCTTAGTCTCAGACGCCTCTGCATCGTGCTCTTCATCAAGTCTTATTACATAATAACCGACATCTGAAACTTCGATAACAGAAGAAATATCTCCCTTATTCATAGCTTCAGCCTTGGATATTACATCCATTCCAAAGGAAGCATCCTCTGTTGTTCCCTTTGTATAAGAATATGTAGATACTGTAGCGCCTGATTCCTCTGCCGCTGCATCAAAATCTGTAGCTGCTGCAACCTTTTCAGCTGCCTCCTTTTGAGAAGCTACATACTCATCTGTTACCTCTATTGAGTTACCATCTGCATCATATGCTGTTGTTGTTGAGAAGAAAGCATATGAGAATGTACGCTGCCAACACTCTTCTTCAGTGACATTGACATCAGCCGAATCCTTAACGGCCTCCTTCATCTTGTATGCAAGTGTCTCATCTGTAAGCATCTTAACAACATATTCTCTTGTAGCGCTCATAAGCTCAAGAGTTTCCTCGTTGTTGGAAGCCATAAAGCTGTCAGCTGCAGCCTCAATTGCTGCCTTTTCTTCATCTGTAAGTGAAACACTGTACTCATCTAAATGCAAAGATAATACGTACTGTTCCTTCATTCCATCGACAGCAGCTGTCTTAACGTCCTGCTCTAATGTTGTTCCACTGCCATATATGTCTGATGACCACATATCCTCACCGAAATATGTCATATAATACTGGTCATAAACAGCCTGTTGATACTTGGCTACAAAATTACCATATCCAAGACTGATTGTTTCTTCTCCTCCATTGATATTAACAAGTGTAGCTTCTGTATCAATCTTATTGCCACAACCTGTAAACATAATAGATGCACCCAATACAACTGCTGTAAGTGATGCGCTAAATTTTTTTAATTTCATTGTTCTCCTCCTGCTTACCTCAAGCTTCCCCATTTTACTACAGCGACTGGCCATTTTCAACTATGGACTTGAGGTCAAATATGAAGTCCTTTATATATTCAAAGAGGTTATTACCCGTTACCTTGCTATTCTTTTTTGTATCTATCACAAAGGCTGGTGCATTTTTATCTGCTGCAAAAGTAACCTGAGGACTGTGTTTCTGTAAAATATTAGGTATTTCCTCGATTTTGATCTGAGCTTTTTCGTACATCACGATTCGTACCATGTCTTCTTTTTGTTCAATGGAAGTTACATATGCCTCGTGCGCATGTACTCTTAGCATCGCAACCCACAACAGATTCTGTACACATCTTTTTGGTTCTCCGAATCTGTCCACGAGCTCATCAAGCATCTCATCCCTTGCTTCCTCAGAATCAATAAGAGCTATTCTCTTGTAAATATCAATTCTCTGCTCTTCATTTTGCACATAGATATCAGGAAGATATGCCTCCATGCTGATGTCAACTGTAGTGGTATAGTTGTCCTCTTTGACCTCTCCCTTTTCCTTCTTAACAGCCTCGTTAAGCATCTTACAATAGAGATCATATCCTACCGCCGTCATATTACCATGCTGTTCTATTCCCAAAAGATTCCCGGCTCCGCGTATCTCCAAGTCTCTCATGGCAATCTTAAAACCAGAGCCTAAATCTGTGAATTCCTTGATTGCAGAAAGCCTCTTCTCCGCCACTTCTTTTAACATCTTATCTCTTTTATACATGAGAAACGCAAAGGCTGTTCTGTTACTTCTTCCTACTCTTCCTCTTAACTGATAGAGCTGTGACAATCCCATATTATCTGCATCATGTATAATGATGGTATTTACATTTGATATATCAAGACCTATTTCTATGATGGTTGTGGCTACAAGAACATCAATCTCACGATTGATAAACTGCATCATGATGTCTTCTACCTTATTCTCAGTCATCTGACCATGAATATATCCTACCGTGGCTTCTGGCACCAGCTTCTCCAAACCATCAGCAATATCCTGAATATTTCTTACTCTGTTAAATACATAGTACACCTGTCCTCCACGAGCCATCTCTCTTACAATGGCCTCGCGAACCATCTCCTCGTTGTACTCAAATACAAAGGTCTGAATCGGGGTCCTTTCCATTGGTGCTTCATCAAGAACACTCATATCCCTTATGCCAACCAAAGACATATGAAGAGTTCTTGGAATCGGAGTAGCTGACAAGGATAATACATCCACAGTCTTCTTCATCTGCTTAATCTTTTCTTTGTGATTTACTCCAAATCTCTGCTCTTCGTCAATGATTAGTAGCCCAAGATCCTTAAAATCCACATCTGATGATAAGAGTCTGTGCGTTCCAATTACGATATCAACAGCGCCCTTTTTCAGCCCTTCGATGGTTTTTTTCATCTCCTGTACTGTCCTGAATCTGCACATAAGCTCTATGTTTACAGGATAATTGCCCATTCTTTGAACAAAATTGTTGTACTGCTGCTGCGCAAGAATTGTTGTAGGCACAAGATACACCACCTGCTTGTTTTCCTGTACCGCCTTAAATGCGGCTCTTATTGCAACCTCTGTTTTTCCAAAGCCTACATCTCCACAGATTAGACGATCCATTATCTTTGTAGACATCATATCCTTTTTGACAGCTTCTATCGCAGATATCTGTCCCTCTGTTTCCTCGTATGGGAAAGTCTCCTCAAACTCTTGCTGCCACACAGTATCTGGGCCATATTTGAAGCCATCTGTATTCTGTCTGAGAGCATATAAATCCACTAATTCTTTTGCCACAACTCCAACAGCAGACTGTACCTTCTGTTTGGTCTTCTGCCATTCCTGAGTTCCAGCGCCCAGAGAATTCAGCTTAGGCTTTTTGCCATCCGGACCTGAATATTTTTGTATGCAATCAAGCTGTGACGTCAGCACATACAGATTACTACCCTTGGCATATTCAATCTTGATATAGTCTCGAATAACCTTGTTAAGCTCCATCTGCTCGGTGCCCTTATATATACCAAGACCATAATTCTCATGTACAACAAAATCGCCCACATGAAGATCGGAAAAAGATGCAATAGTCTCGCCTTCGTATTTCTTGACATGATGCTTCTTTTTTCTAACATGTCCAAAGATATCTCCGTCTGAAAGCATAACAAAGCTACTGTCAGGGTATTCAAAGCCTCGCGCTACATTTCCTACAATTATTACAATCTCGCCATTTTGAATGCCTCGATTATCGTCAGTAGTATATGTAGCAGTTAGGCCTTCCTCCGTAAGATCTTCTGCAAGACGCATTCCTTTGGTTGGCGATGCAGTTACCAGTAGCACCTTGTATTTTCTTTTCTTGTATGAAGTCAGTTCTTTTACTAATAATTCAAAGCTTCCGTTGTACGAGTTTACCCCTTGGACAACCACAGAGAAGTGCTTTTCTGCAGCAATGGCCTCATTTCTTGCATCAAGCACTGACATCAAAGTTGTTGGTCTATGACTCAACTTTCCAATTATTTCATCTACTCCAAACAACATGTCAAGCTGTCCTTTTAGCATATATCCCTGTTCTACTCGATGCACCATAGCATCTGAGAATTCCGCCTCCGTTGTTTTGCCCTTGGATAGAACCTTTTGTATCTCGTCTATAAATACATATGTGCCCTTTGGCATAAAATCTATCAGCGAATGAAGCTCATCTACAAAATATGTCAGATGAGGCTCTAATTCCTGACTAAGTCCCCATTCTCTTGTTGTTTCTATAACTCTTTCTGTGTATGTCTTAAGACGATAGGCCTCCTCTGTTTTCATTTCTTTGCGGTATTCATCATAACGGCGCTTTAATTCCTGCTCCATTTCATCTAAGCCAGCTTCAACCTGTGCCTTGGATAGTATAAGCTCTACCGCTGGGAAAATCACCACCATCTCGAGGGTCTTTATGGACTTTTGATTAGATGGATCAAAGGATCTGATGGAATCTACCTCATCTCCCCATAGCTCAATTCGAACCGGAAGCTCACTTGTAAGAGGAAATACATCTATTATTCCACCTCTGATGGCATACTCTCCTGGATGCTCGCAGGTCGCCACTGCCTCATATCCCATTGCCACAAGCTTTGCCCTAAGTGCTGCCATTTCCACAACATCTGCTGTAGATATTGCAACCATGCCATCCTCAAAGCTTTCCTTACTTGGAAGTTTGTTCATAAGGGCATCTATAGTAGTAACTACTGTACACTGAGATTCCGACAAAATAGCCTCTATCGTTCTCATCCTGTCTCTTGTAAGAGCATTACCCCTTATATCAGACTGATAGAACAGATAATCCTTGGCAGGAAAATAATATACGTTATCCTCAAACAAACGATACTGCTCGTATAACTCCTTAGCCTTAAGCTCATCGGATGACACAATAATCTTGTAATTGACGTCATAGCCTACACCAAAAACAAGGTGTGCCTTATCAGCACACCCTGTAATATCATATATTTTTCCCTTAGAACTCAAAGCCTCCCTTAGAGACTGAACATCAACAAGTGAATTAAATGGCTCTAAAAATGTTTTCATATACTAACCTTTTATAATCTGCTCTGCTCTGTCTAATGCATCATCTATCTTAGGTTGGAAATTTTGTTCACCAATACGGTTAATAAAACCTGCCTTTTCCATCATACTGCGAGGTTGGTCATTTACATGTGAAAATACAAGTGTAATTCCCTTTTTATCGCAGATATCTGCCAGAGAATTCAAAGCCTTAAGTGCTGTAGCATCGATAGCAGGAACTGCCCTCATTCTGATAACAAGACACTTTGTGTAATCCTTAACCGTAATATTATCTGCAATCATATCTGACACACCAAAGAAAAGTGGTCCGTTTATCTCATATACTCTGATTTCCTTAGCAACCGGCCTGAGATCATCAACAAATTCTTCGTGCTCTTCCTGATATGTCCAGCCACTAATCTTTGTTTCCTCGCTCATTCTCTTGATAAAGAGGATACAAGCAACTATCATTCCCCACTCAATGGCCATAACGAGGTCAAATACAATCGTAAGAACAAAAGTAATTACAAGAACAATAATATCTGACTTAGGGGCCTCCTTGACAAGGGTAACAAACGGCTTCCACTGGCACATGTTATAAGCAACCTGGAACAGAATAGCTGCGATTGTAGGCATTGGAATCCATGCTGCATATGGCATTAAAACTACAAGTATTACTACAAGAGTAATGGAATGTACCATACCCGCTATAGGTGTACGACCACCGTTTTTTATGTTAGCTGCTGTTCTTGCAATAGCTCCTGTTGCTGGAATTCCGCCAAACAATGCAGACCCAATGTTACCAATACCTTGAGCAATGAGCTCCTGATTAGATCTGTGTTTACTGTTAACCATACCATCTGCTACCACACAAGACAGCAAAGATTCTATTGCTGCAAGTATTGCAATGGTAAATGCATTTGAAAACTCTCCTTTTATCATCCCTGCGCTTATCGATGGAAGCTTGAAGGACGGAAGCGAGTTACTAATCTCATAGAGATCTCCAATTGTGTTGACTTTAAGCCCAACTACTTTCACCATTACAATACCAACAATAAGAGCTATCAGAGAACCAGGTATTACCTTATTGATTTTTGGCCAAATAATAAGAACTGCCAAACATATAATACCAACTAATACCGCACTCCAATTGATAGTTGAAGAATTATTAAAGAAAGCTTTAAGTTTATCCATGGTCTCAATTGGCTTCTCTCCGTTCATATAGGTTACGCCAAAAAAGTCCTTAAACTGACCAACAAGAATAGTAACTGCTATACCAGCAGTGAATCCTGTTGTTATGGTGTATGGAATAAACTTAATCAACACACCCAGCTTGCAAAATCCCATGATAATAAGCAAAATACCCGCCATTACCGTAGCCACAATAAGGCCATCCATGCCATCCGTTAGCACTATGTTTGCAACTATGGTAGCAAATGCTGCCGTAGGACCTGCAATCTGTACTGTACTTCCCCCGAAAAAGGAAATCAGAAAACCTGCCACAATTGCAGTATACAGGCCTTGCTCTGGTCCAACACCTGATGCAAGTGCCAACGCAATAGAAAGTGGCAGCGCTATTACTGCCACAATAATTCCTGAAATAACATCCTTAATTAACTGCTCTTTACTGTAGCCTTTAATACAAGTAAAAAGCATTGGTTTTAAATTACTGTTCACTTTTAAACTCCTAATCTTCTGCCTAGCATCTCACTGTTAACAGCAAATTCAAGGGCTGTCTCCTTGGTAATTATCCCCCTGTTTACCAACTTAAACAAACTAGCATCCATAGAAACCATAGCCTCGGTGTCTGAAGAATAGATTATACCCTCTATCTGAGGAACCTTGTTCTCTCTAATCATATTTCTAATAGCAGGTGTAGCTGTCATTATTTCAAATGCTGGAACCAATGAACCGTCAATAGCAGGTACCAACTGTTGAGATACAACTGCCTTGATTACCATGGACAACTGCAGAGCTATCTGATGTTGCTGTTCAGATGGAAATACATCTATAATACGGTCTATTGTATTCGCTGCGCCAATAGTATGCAAGGTAGAAAGTATTAGATGTCCCGTTTCTGCTGCAGTCATTGCCACAGAAATAGTCTCTGCATCTCTCATCTCTCCTAACAATATACAGTCTGGACTCTGTCTAAGACTTGCCCTTAATGCTGTTACATAGTTTTCTGTGTCGAGATGTATCTCTCTTTGGCTTACTATTGACTTGTCGTGTCTGTGCAAATACTCTACAGGATCTTCGAGCGTAATAATATGCTTGTAATAATTCTTGTTGATTGCATCTACTATACAAGACAAGGTTGTAGACTTACCACTGCCCGCTGGTCCTGTTACAAGAACCAGACCCTTTGATTCATTTGCCAAATCTATTACTGTCTGTGGTATTAACAGATCCTTATAATCTGGCAAAGAAAATGTGATAACTCTGATTACTGCTGCAAATGAGCCTCTTTGCATAAATGCATTTACTCTGAACCTGGAAATATTTCTAATTGCAAAAGAAAAGTCATCGTCTCCGTTACTCTCAAATCCCGATATATCTCTGCCTGCAAGGGTATATATCTCTCTAATGAGTTCTTCTGCACGTGCTGGCAGAATCATTCCTTCATCAGCAGGAGATTTTTCAGTATACTTTGACTCCAGGTCACTTCTGGTCATTACTATATCATTTACTCTAAATGACATTTCACGACCTGATACAATAAATACATCCGACGCTCTGTATTTTTTAACCGCATCTGTTAAGTAGCTTACGATATCTAAAGCCATTTTTCTACCCCTCTTTTGCTAGTCCATTAATTGCAGGAAATTATCGCTTTCCCAGGTGGAAATATTCTCTACTTGATATTTAACAATACAGCCATCCTTTACCTCAACAGATAACACCTGTGATTCACTCATGGCTATCTCAAAGCTTTCATCTTTAAAACTGTCTGCTGCTATTCTTTCCTGGGCCATATTTGATGCCTCGTAATAATCCGAGGTATGATTCTTTAGATTTTCACTCATGTTGAAATTGCTCTTAGCAGACGATAAGGATAATGCCGCAATCACTGCCAAAGACAATCCAACAAGAATAACTATCATCAAAGACATACCCAGGTTAACAACCGTGCGTTTTTGATTCTGTGGTCGTCCTCCCATCAATGTGCCTCCTTAGTAGCCTTTTTTACGGATATAGCATACATTACGCTTTCATCATCCATTCTGCTTACAGTAATAGACATTGTCTCAAGGTGGTTTTCTTCTGATACAATACCCGTCACCTTATATGTCCCATAGTCACTGCATTCCTGCCATTCCTTGTCATAATATGTGGTAAAATCTCCTGCATCATTACTACCAAGAAAATATTCTGCCGCATTGCTGGCTGCATTAACCACGTCTGTTGATTGTCTGGCAGACTTTGACATATCATAGCTGTATGCAAACAGCTGAACACAAACAGCTGCTATCACTGTAAAGAAAAATATTGAAAACATAAGCTCTGTCAGAAACAGACGAGAGCCATTATTTTTTTTCATAATCTATCCTCTATTCTATCTTTTCTGACTTTGTGCTTATTACTACTTTTTCATAATTTCCCATGTTATCTACTACTGAGATATTGATTATGTTGGCTTCTGGCTCTGTTACTTCAAAGCTTTGAACCTCCATAACTGCTTCTCCGGCCTCAACAGACACTGGAGCCCCCACCTTGGCATACAGCTCCATCAGATGTTTGTCATATTCATAGATATATAGCATATAGTCATTGCCTATATCTATACCTATTGCTGACCTGTTCTCAAAGGTGCACAGACCTACACCTCCATTGCTGTCATTTTGATGTATTACCTCTCTTACATAAGCCACCGCGGTTCTTGCTGAAGAGTTTTCTTCCCCAGCCTCTACAACTGCCTTATATGAATTAATAGATACCAAAATAACGCTAACGGATGAAAAGGTAAATATTAAAAATAATACAATTAAAAACACCAGATCTACACTGTGTCTTTGCGCTTTTTTTAGTTTCAATAATCTGCCTCCAGCTCAATTATGGTAACATCTGGTTTCATATTGCTTCCATACACTACATAATCCACTCTGTATTTTGTGGAATCATAGTATATTCCATAGTTATTCACAAGATAATCAAAGCTTTCCGGGTATCTGCCCTCCGTCACATAGCATTGCAGCATGCATCTGTCTATAGCATTTGAAAGGCTGCTCTTTTGCTCCTGTGTGGTACTTTTTGACGCAAAAGAAACTGCATACAAAAACAGTAACAAAGCGACCATAAAAATAGCTACAGAAATACCCATCCCGCTAAATATTCCATTTTTCTTTATTTTATGTACACCATCTAGGCTTCCAAATCTGGTTTTACTCATACTAGATCATTCCTGACATGATATTAAGCAATGGTAACATTACGGACAGCAGAATCAATCCAACAATAATTGATAGAATAATAATTAAAGTAGGCTCTACTACAGCAATAATGTCATTTATCTCATTATCCGCTTCTTCCTGATAGGTATTTGCCACCTTTTCAAGAACGGACTCCATATTACCTGTTTTGGCTCCTAATACAGCCATTCTTCCATACAAACCGCCAAATATTCCTGACTCAGAAAAAGCCCTTCCAATATCCATATTCATGGCAAATGAATCCTTACATTTTTCAAGCTTTTCGTCAAAACCAGGGGCGTCTACTATTCTTCCGGATACGTCTATGGCCTGCATTACATCCATACCGCTTGACAGAGTCATTGCCATTGCGCTGGCAAATCTGCTTGTTGCGATTTTGTCATAAATACTCTTGAAGGATTTACGCTTGTATAAAAAGCTGATTACCTTGTCACGCGCAGCCTTGTTTCTTGCTATTACAACAATGCCAATAACAATAATTGCAAGGATAACAACCAATATTAACCCATTATTATGCAAAAAGCTGCCTACTGCAAGAAGTCCACCGGATACTCCATCCATTTTGGATCCAAGCTGGATAAATACTCTCTCAAATATAGGCATTATCTCCGTTACCATGACAACAATGATTACAAGCATCATGGCTACCATCAAAAGCGGGTATCCTATTGCACTCTTTATGGCTGCCGATATGGCCATCTCTCTGGAATAATGAGAAGCAAGCGAGGTTAAAACAGAGTCAAGATTTCCTGTCTGCTCCCCCATTTTTATCATATCTACAAAATATACCGGAAATACATCTGCTTTTTCTACTGCATTGGCAAGAGAGCCTGTCATGGCTATTTCATTTTCCATCTGTTGAAGAAGCTCTTTTTCCTCTCCGCCCTCAGATTCGTCCAGCATAAGAGTTATTCCCTGAATAACAGATACACCGCTGGAAATCATCATTCCCATCTCATCCGAAAATGCATATAATTCTTCAGCTGATAATTTTTTGTTTGTGTTTTCGCTCATTAATATTCTCCGTGTTAGTATTGAAACTTTAACTGATAGTGGGTATCTCTATTCTCCCATCTGTCCTTAACGGTCTTTGCCGGAGCATAGGATGCCAACGTTGGGTCCATCAATGTCCACTCCTGGCCATCAAAAGAAATAATATCGTCAACCCAGCCTTTATCCTTGATGTATACTGATATCCAGGCATGATATTCGCTTCCTGCATACCCAATATCCAATCTGGTAGGTATTCCCTGGGTTCTAAGCATTGTACCCATCAAAGAAGCATAATCAAAACATATACCTTTTCCTGTGCTTAAGGTCTCATCTACCACCGGTATGTACCCTGATTGCACATTTTTCGCCTTATCGTAGTCATAATCTACGTTATTTGCCAGATAGTGATAGACATTTTCCACCACTTCAAGATCAGTATCTGCCGTCTTTGCCAGTTCTTTTCCTTTTTCAATAGCCTTTGTATTCTCGTTAAAATCTACATAAGCATTAGGATATAAAAACGGTCCAAACTCATTTGTAATTTGTACACTTACACTTTGAGATAATACTGCTGCATACTTATCTGCCTGTATATTTTCATACACACCAATCTCATAATTGCCATCACCCTCAGACAGCGGATATACATCATAGTTGCCATCCAATGCCATGAGATAGTTGTAAGTATTCCCAAGAGGTGTCTTTATCAGCATTCTGACCTTGGAGGCAGTTCCTGTGTATTTCACACATACATACCCCTCTGCCTTATTACTTGCATCTATAGACGCCTCATTGCAGCTATATACCTCTTGCCCGGTAGCTTCTGGTACAAGTATCTGAACCGCATTACTTCTGGTTCCAGTTTTCTCCTGCGGTTTCTTTTGTTGTTCATTGCCAACCACCTTATCAGGCTTTTTGTTACTTGCCTCCACAGTGGATACCTGCTCCATTCCAACTTGTCCGCAAGATATTATTCCCGTACACAGCACTACCAGCGTAAGTACTTTTACCACTTTGTGCTTCAATAATTCATCCTCTTATTAGTTTGTTACTGCTACTACAATAAGCTTCACTAATTCTACATCACTTTGAAATGCTTTTACTTCATCCTTTTCAATCCAATAGATATTGCCTTGCCATGATGCCTTTTCACGTCTTTCTACTTCGATTAAAAAGGTTCCCAATTTCCCCCTTTTTATCACAAGTTCTTCAAGAGAATATTCTGTGTTTGCACAGCAGATATCTCTATTGTCACTATCTATGTTCTTAAATTGCCTTGTTTTCATCTGAGCCTGTGGAAATCCCAGACTGTCAAAAAAATTGTCCATGGCTAACACCAGGCTGTTTACGTCAGCAAAAATACCTGGTTCTTTTTCGTATTGATGATACATCTCTCCAGAAAATTGATTCTCACCAGAACTATTTACTGCAACTAAAACAAGGTTTGGAGAATGCTTCATTTTCTCAGGAAACGCCATTATTTGCTACCCCATTTTATCTCATGATTAATAATCGCTGTATCATCTTCCTCTTTTAGCGTACAGATAGGAGTAAGGTGATACTGTATATATTTCTTTCTGTTTTTTGATTCTAAATGATTGTTAATTCTGTTTTGTACCAGCTTACAGTCCTCCTGGCTGATTCCTAATAAGAGAATAAGCACCTGGTTATCACTGTATCTGGTATACATATCTCCTCCTCTTATAGAACCAGATATGGCTTCCATCAAATCTGCTGATATAGAATACAATCTGTCTGATGAATCCAGGGCATATCCCTTGCCATCGGTTATAGTACAAAGCATCAGCCAGGCTGACTGGCCATTTCTTTGTATTACCCGCTTCATATATCTGTAGCTTTCAACAAAAACAGGGTACGTACAGTAAAATGCGCCATCCCTATCAGGCTTCGAGATATCCAGATTATCCTTTACATCACTAATTACAGCAGAATTATTTCTTATCTGTGCTCCAAGCCTTTCTAACATCTGTTGCATTTTATCTCCAACAGATACACCCAGTTCCTGAAGCATCATGGTTTCTGTATCTTCGTAGAGCTTCATGGCTTCTTTTTTCATGCCTTGCTCCACAAGAGCCTCCATCATATAAGCCTGCCACTCCTCAAAAGGATACAGTAAAGCAGTCTTTTCTGCTAATCTGTACAGACTTTTATATTCCTTTTTATTTACATATATCCTGCATAACCTGTCAGCGCAGCTGCAATACAGTTTTTTCAGCTTTACTGACACTGCCAGAACCCAATCAGTTGTAGACAGCATCGGCAAAAAGTCTCCTGCATACATATCAACTGCTTTTCGCAGATTATCATAGGCTAAATTATCATCAGCTTCATTAAGTGCAATATTTGCAATCTCTTCAAATTGATGAGCATCCACTCTTACTTCAAAATTGTCTGTAAACGAATAGATACCCTTTTTGATTACGACAAAATCATCCTCTGGCATTCCTGTAGCCAAAAGAGCCTTTCTCAGCCTGAACACCAGGGCCCTGAGACTGTTTGAAGGATCAACTACGTTTTCTCCAACAAAAAGGTTGTGTTGGAGCTGCTCTCTTTTTATCCCCTTTACATAATACAACAGTATCTCAAACAATTGATTTACTTTGGTTGCACTATTCCTCTCTATCGAAAAAGGCACATCTTTATAAGCTAAGGAAAATTCCCCCAACATTTTCACTTCTAATACGTCTTTTTCCATCTCATTTCTCTCAAAAAACGATGTCTGCACTTAGAAAAGTGCAGACATCCACATTATAGCATCTCTTTAGTGTTATATTTGTTCATGGCGCCATCTATATCGTCGGCCAAAATCATTTCAACCGCACCTATGGCAAGGTCGATTGCTGAATCCATCAGCTTACGGTCTTCTTCGTTATAGCGACCAAGAACATGATCCACCATATCTCTACCCTCCGGCAACTCACCGACGCCTACTCGAACTCTGGCAAACTCTGTGGTATCAGTCCAGGCAATTATATCCTTGAGACCATTATGACCTCCAGCGCTTCCCTTTTTTCTAACTCTAATACGTCCACAGGACAGCGCTACATCATCTGATATCACTATAAGCTCTGTCTTTGGATCTATACCATAATACTGGCTGAGTTCTATTACACACTCGCCACTAAGATTCATGTAGGTTTGAGGCTTTACCAGCATGACCTTTTGATTGGATATCATGCCCTTTCCAGTTAATCCCTTGTGCTCCTTGTGAGTAACACCAATCTGGTACTTTTCAGACAATGCATCTATTACTTCAAATCCTATATTATGCCTTGTCTTGTCATATTTACTTCCTGGATTACCTAATCCTACAACTAAAATCATCTCTTATTCTGGGAACTCTTCTGCATACTTTCTGAGAATTAAGTCCTGCATTTGCTCTCTTGTAGTTGAGCGAATTGGATGCGCGATATCCTTATACTCTCCATCAGTTGCTTTTCTGCTAGGCATAGCAATAAAAAGCCCCTTATCTCCTTCTATAATTTTGATATCATGGACTACGAATTCTTCATCGATAGTAATAGATACTACCGCCTTCATTTTGCCTTCTTTTTCGATTTTGCGAATTCTAATGTCTGTGATCTTCATGTGCTAAACCCCTCCATTTTCTTGCATTGTGTAATGATTCTTGTTGCCTGTTATAATAAGCACTCCGTTTTCCCCAACGTAAGAAGTGCCGCTTAACAATGTTTCATGACTCTCTACAATACAGTTTTCAACCCGTACATTGTCTCCTATATAAGCTCCATTTAATACAATGGAATTCTTAACTACAGAGTTGTTACCTACAAATACCTTCTCGAACAATACTGAGTTATCCACAGTACTGTTAACTATACATCCTCCCGCCACCAGCGAGTTGGTCACCTTTGAACCAACATTGTACTTTGCCGGCGGCAAATCATGTGTTTTTGAATATACATTTGGATCCTCATGGAAAAAGTAATCTCTTACATCTCTCTTAAGGAAATCCAGATTAGCTCTGAAGTAGCTGTCTACATCAGCAATGTTACTCCAATAGCCCTCCATCTTGTAACCATATATTTTCTTGAGATTCTTATATCTGATAAGAATATCTGTAACAAGATTATATCTGTTTTCTCTGTTGCATTCCTCCAGCAATTCAATCAAAGCACGTCTTCTGATTATATAGATACCTGCTGATACTATGTTGGAAGATGCCACCATTGGTTTTTCCTCATACTCTGTAATACGGCCCTCTTCGTTCATCTGAACCACACCGTATCTGCTGATATCATCGCCCTGAGGAAGATTCGCGCAAACCACTGTAATATCTGCCTGTTTTTCGATGTGATAATCCAATACCTTGTTGAAATCAAGCTTATAAATACAGTCACCGCCTGCGATTATTACATATGGCTCATGTCTCTTTTTTAAGAAATCAATATTCTGCCAGATGGCATCCGCTGTACCTCTGTACCACCAGCTGTTATCTGTTGTCACTGTTGGTGTGAAAAGGAACAATCCTCCCTGTTTTCTACCGAAGTTCCACCACTTGGCTGAATTCAAATGCTCATTTAAAGACCTTGCGTTGTACTGACTTAGTACCGCTACTGTCTGAATATGAGAATTGGTCATGTTGCTTAATACAAAATCTATGCTTCTGTAAGAACCTCCTATAGGCATCGCCGCCATGGCTCTCTTATCAGTCAGGTTCTGCATTCTGCTGCTGTTTCCGCCTGCTAAAATTATACCTAATGCTTTCATGCGCGATCACCTGCCTTTATTATGTA
>JABUSV010000054.1 GCA_021442555.1 Pseudobutyrivibrio sp.
CGAAATGAGCGCCTTTTCCACAAACTGCACATTTTGCCATGATTGCACCTCCTTGTAATATATTTTACATTATGCGTTTATCTATCAACGCAACAAGTGGATTATATCAAAGCAATTGATAAATTGCAAACACTTTTTTCTATATTGTGTATGAAGTAAATGTGATATAACCAAAATCCGGATTGAAATTTTATTGAAATTGTATATAATAATTACGTATATGTCAAAAATTCGATTTTTTACACATGGAGGTTAGTTATGCAAGGTCAGATGGAAACAGAACTTGGCAGAATAGTTATTGATACTGATGTAATTGCTACATACGCAGGATCTGTTGCTGTTGAATGCTTTGGTATAGTTGGTATGGCTGCCGTTAATATGAAGGACGGTTTAGTTAAGCTTCTTAAGAAGGATTACCTCAACCATGGTATCAATGTTGTTATTAATGATGATAATACTATATCTTTAGATTTTCATGTTATCATAGCTTATGGTGTTGGTATTGCCACAGTTAGTGAGAATCTTATTGATACAGTTAAGTATAAGGTGTCTGCTTTTACGGGTATGACAGTTACTGAAGTTAACATTTACGTTGAAGGCGTAAGAGTTATTGATTAAGGAGGATTATTTTGGAAATCAAGACTATAAATGCGTCTTTATTATCGAAGATGTTTTTGGCTGGAGCGAAGAATCTCGAGTCTAAAAAAGAATGGATTAATGAATTAAATGTATTCCCTGTTCCAGATGGTGATACAGGTACAAACATGACTATGACTATAATGTCTGCTGCAAATGCAGTTGCGGAACTTGATAATCCTGATATGAAGACTTTGTCTAAGGCTATATCTTCAGGTTCACTTCGCGGCGCCAGAGGTAATTCGGGTGTTATTTTATCCCAGTTGTTACGTGGATTTGCAAAGACTATTGCTCCTTATGAGGAGATTTCGGTTGATGTATTGTGTGAAGCGTTCCAAAAGGCTGTTGAAACTGCGTATAAGGCTGTAATGAAGCCAAAGGAAGGTACAATACTTACTGTTGCTCGTGGCGCTTCTGACAAGGCACTTGAGATGGCAGAAACAACTGATGATATTATAGAGTTTGCTAGGGCATGTATTGATGAAGCTGAGGCTGTTCTTGCAAAGACTCCAGATATGCTTCCTGTATTAAAGCAGGCAGGTGTTGTCGATTCAGGCGGACAGGGACTTGTTGAGTTCCTTAAGGGTGGATTTGACGTTTTGATGGGTAAAGAAGTAAATTATGAAGTCGTAGCTCCTTCTGCCAAGAAGACAGTAGATGTTAATACATCAGACGAAGAGATTAAGTTTGGATATTGTACTGAGTTCTTCATTAAGCTCGAGAAGCCTATGAAGGATTCAGAGGTTAAGAAATACAAAGCTTATCTTGAATCAATTGGTGATTCTATAGTTGTAGTTGCTGATGATGATATTGTTAAGACTCATGTCCATACAAATGACCCAGGTAATGCGCTGCAAGAGGCATTAAAACATGGTCAGCTCTCTAGTATTAAGATTGATAATATGAGAGAAGAACATCAGGAAAAGCTCATTAAAGAATCAGAAAAACAAGAAGCATTAAAAGAAACTGTAGCTTCTGAACCTGAAAAGGAAATGGGATTTGTTGCCGTTGCAACAGGTGATGGATTGTGTTCTATTTTCAAGGAACTTGGAGTAGATTATATGATCGAAGGCGGTCAGACTATGAATCCAAGTATTGATGATATTCTGTGCGCCTGTGAGAAAGTAAATGCAAAGACAGTATTTGTACTTCCTAATAACAAGAATATTATTCTTGCGGCAAATCAGGCTGCAGAAATATCAGAGAATAAGAACATTGTAGTTATTCCAACCAAGAAAATTCCTCAGGGTATTACTGCGCTTATCAGCTTTGATCCTGATGCATCTGTCGAGGATAACACAGAGAATATGATTTCTGAGATTTCAAACGTTAAGACAGGAGAGGTTACTTATGCTGTTCGAGACACAATGATTGATGACAAGGAAATCAAAAAAGATGATTTCATGGGAATGGGAGACAGCGGTTTATTATCTGTAAATGCAGATATTAATGTTGCCTTTGAAGAGATGGTAGATGCCATGATTGATGAGGATTCTGCTGTTTTATCTATTTACTATGGTGAGGGTGCTGATGAAGCATCTGCTACTGCTTTAGGAAATAAGATTTCTGAAAAGTACTCAGACATCGAGGTAGAGATTTCTGAAGGCGGACAGGCTGTTTATTCTTATATTGTATCTGTGGAGTAAAACATAATGGATTTGATGTGTGATATTTCTAACATCAAAGGTGTCGGCGAAAAGACTGCCAAATATTTGAACAAGCTAGGAGTATATACCTTTGAGGATATACTCCTTTTTTTTCCACGCACTTATTATTTATATCCAGATATTGAACCTTTGGATAATAATCTAGTAGGGAAGGAAGTGGCTATAGCGGCCAAGATTAATATTCCGGCCAAGGTTATTCATGGTAAAAAAATGGATATTACATCCTGTACAGCATACTGTTGTGACAATAATATTCCTCTTGATTTAATTTGGTTTAGAGCTCCATACATAAGAAGTCAGCTTAATGTTAACGAAACATATATTTTTGTTTCGAAGCTTCTTTTTGAGCATAATCATTTTAAGATGGAGATGTCAAAGATATTTACTGTAGATCAATATATATCCCTTAAAAATGGACCACAGCCAGTATATCATTTGACTAGGGGATTGAATAATAATCTTGTAAAAAAGATTATAAATGATGTGTTTAAACAGATTAATATTGATGATAACAGACTGCCTGAGGCTGTAGAAGAAAATCTTCAACTAATGCCATATAGTAGAGCTTTGTTTGCATATCATTTTCCTAAGGATTATCAACAGCTGATTGAAGCAAGACGAAGACTTGCATATGAGGAATTATTTTATTTTATTCTTAATACTCGATTATCTGAAAAGAATACAGTTTCAGTTGAAAATAAATTGGAATTAAAAAATGACGATTGCGTGGAAGATATAAAATCTAAACTTCCTTTTAAGCTTACTGTTGGTCAAAGTGAGGCACTTGAAGATATTAAAAATGATATTAGAAGTTCTTATGTTACACAACGATTGATTCAGGGGGATGTTGGTAGTGGGAAGACCATGGTAGCTTTTCTGGCTATGCTAGATGTTATTTCAAATGGTTATCAAGCTGTAATAATGGCCCCTACAGAGGTTTTGGCAGTTCAGCATTATGAAACATTTATACAATATACTAAAAATTTTGGTTTAGACTACCCTGTAGCTTTGTTTACTGGCTCCATGAAAGCATCTCAAAGGAAGAAAATGCAGGCTATCGTTGATGAAAATGATGCTGTATTTATAGTAGGAACGCATGCATTAATCTCTGATAAAACAAATCTTAGACAGGTTGGCTTGGTTGTATGTGATGAGCAACATCGGTTTGGCGTAGCTCAACGTGAAAAACTGAGCAAAAAAGGAATTGACCCACATATGATTGTAATGAGTGCAACGCCAATTCCAAGAACACTGGCAATGATATTATATGGGAACATGCATGTATCAGTTATAAAAGAATTACCAGCCAACAGATTACCTGTAAAAACTTGTGTTATTAAAGATAACATGCGCCCTAATGCATATAAATTCATTTCAGATGAGATTAGCAAAGGCCATCAATGCTATGTTATTTGTCCTTTGGTAGAAGCAACCGAGACTACTGAAGCTGAAAATGTAATAGATTTTGCCAAAAAATTAGAAGATTATTTTGAAGGAAAATATAAAATAGAGTATCTTCATGGCAAAATGAAAAATGATGAAAAAAACGATATTATGAACAGCTTTGCAGATGGGAAGACTGATATTCTGGTGTCCACCACAGTTGTTGAAGTTGGCGTTAATGTTGTTAATGCAACGGTAATAATGATAGAAAATGCCAATAGATTTGGTCTTGCTCAGCTTCATCAGTTAAGAGGTCGTGTTGGAAGAGGAGCTGATCAAAGTTATTGTATTCTTATGGACTCTGCCTCTGACTCTAAGGATTCAAAAAGATTAGAAGTAATGCTAAAAACAAATGATGGTTTTGAAATATCCAGAGAAGATCTTAAATTAAGAGGTCCGGGAGATTTTTTTGGTGTAAGACAAAGTGGAGAGTTTAGTTTTAAAATAGCTGATATATATAACGACTCTCAATTATTAGAGATTGCATCAAAGGATGTTGATGAATTGTTAAAAAAGGACCCTGATTTAAACCAGAGTCCTATGATTAAAAATGCATTAACAAGATTTATCATCAACCAATCTTACGTGCTTTAAGGATGGAGTAGCCATCATAGAGTAATTGGTATAATACACTACAAAACCTGCTGCAGAACCGGCAGGTTTTTTTACGTTCTTTTTTTGTAGATAATCAATTTCAACTTTGTCATTATCACGACCGTTTGAATAATAAGCTGCTAAAGAAGCAGCATATTCATATGTTGAATCTGGAAGTTCTGTATTATTAGATTTAACAACAACATGTGAGCCTGGCATTTTTTTGCTGTGAAACCACCAGTCATTACCTGTTGCAATTTTAAATGTAAGCTCATCATTTTGATAATTGTTTTTACCAACATAAATATCATAACCATTGTCATCAATAAAATGCATTGGCTTACTTTTAGCTGATTTTTGTTTTTTGTTAGTCTGAACCTTTTTGATAAAGCCGTAATCAGATAATTCGGCTCGTATATCATTTAAGTCCTGTTCTGATTCTGCAATATTTAGTGCAGCTTCAATAGACTCCAAAAGAGCCAATTCATTTTGTGATTGTGTTACATAAGTATCAAGGGCTTCCTTTGTTCGCTTTAACTTTGAGTATTTTTCAAAGTATTTTTTAGCATTTTCAGATGCAGAAAGCTCAGGGTCTAGTGGAATTGTAAGCTCGCTATTATCGTAATAATTCAACACAGTGATGGATTTATCATTTGAAGAAGCTTGATATCCAAATGTATGTAATAGCTCCCCATATAATCGATATTTTTCTTTTTTTTCCGTATCCAAAAGTTGTTTATTCTGTAAATCTAATTTTTTTGAACATCTTTCAATATGAGTAGATATAATTTTTCTAAGATCTTGTGACTTTTGTCGGATATTGGTATATTGATTTTTTTTGGCAAAATATTGATTTAATACTATAGACATAGAGTCGTATTCTTTTATTATACTATCCTCATACATTGTAAGTGTAATTGGTGCATATTCTACAGGCTCGTCTGTCGTTGGATTAATTACTATATTATATCTATATCTTTTATTTTTTATATCATCTAGAGTAATGACAAAGGCATGGTATAATTTATCTTTATGTTCATCAAACAAAGAAGCGCATGCAACATCAGAATCAATATTACTTCTGAAACATATTTCATTGGCAAGCACAGGACTAATTCCTTGTAAAGAAGATAATAAGGCTTTTGATATAGATGAAGGCTTTTTTAATACATTGTTTTTAAAATATCCTTCATCTACAGAAAATGGATCGATTTTTCCTTCCTGAGCAGGAACAAAATAATCTCTACCTGGTAAAACTTCTCGTACAGAGCTGACAGAGGATGGAACATGTTTGATAGAATCTAATATTCTGTTATCTTCATCACAAAAGATAATATTAGAATGCTTACCCATTATTTCTATGTATAGTTTTTTGTAAGCAACATCACCAAGCTCATTTAGATGTGAAAGTGTAAACACTATTACGCGTTCATTGGATAATTGTGAAATCTCAGTTATTCTTGCAGCTCCAATATGTTTTCTTAGCAACATACAAAAACCTGGTGCAGTAAGTGGTGAAGGTTTGTTATCTTCGGTGATATAGATAAATGGAAGAGATGCATTGGCTGATATTAACAGTCGTTTGTTGCCAGATGCTGTATTAATGGTTATAAGTAATTCTTCCTTTTCTGGCTGAGATATTTTATTAATTCTTCCTCCAAGCAATATTGTATTAAATTCATCTACTAATGCGTGTATGCTTATGCCGTCTAATGCCATAACTATCTCCAAAATTGTGTCTTTATATTTGACTAATAGAATACAGTTATTTATAATGAAATTCAACTATGCAATTGTGGGATAGTATGTTTTTTATGTCCACATTTTACTCAAGGAGAACTTATGGTCAGAAGTATGACAGGCTATGGAAAGGGCGTTGCTGAGAATGACTTGGCACGAGTTACCATAGAGATGAAGTCTGTTAATCACAGATATTTGGATTTGAATGTTAAGCTTCCCAAAAAGCTTAATTTTATGGAGACGGCAATCCGCAACAAGATTAGCGACAGCATATGCCGAGGCAAGGTTGATTTATTTATTTCGCTTAATGAGAGAAGCGATGCGGCTTTAGATGTCATTATCAATGAAGCTATGGCAAAAAAGTATTATGATGCTTTGAAAAATATGGCGGAAAACTTTGAATTATCATCGGATTTTTCAGTGTTGTCACTTGCCAAGCTTCCTGATGTTATTGAAGTTGTTGAAAATGATACCGATGAAGATTCATTGCAAAGTCTAGTTATGACTGCGTTAGATGATTGTATACTTCAGTTTATAAAAGCTCGTGAAGCTGAAGGTGCCAGACTTAAGTCTGATCTTACATCCAAAATGGATGAGATGATGTCTCTCGTTGAAAAGCTTGAAATCAGATCGCCTAAGATAATTGAAGAATATAGAAGCAGACTTTCTGCCAAGGTAAAAGAATTGTTAGGTGACAGTCAGATAGATGAAAGCAGAATTGCTGCAGAAGTAGTAATCTATGCTGACAAGGTATGTATCGATGAAGAGATGGTCAGACTTAAAAGCCATGTTACTGAAACTCGCGGTATCTTTGAATTAGACAAAGAGGTTGGACGCAAGCTTGATTTCTTGGCGCAGGAGTTAAACAGAGAAGCCAATACTATTCTTTCCAAGTCAACAGATGTTGAGATTGCTGATATTGGTATTCAACTCAAGACTTTAATTGAAAAGGTTAGAGAACAGATTCAAAATATTGAGTAGCATTTAGGTATTATATTCAGGAGGTCCTTAATAATGACACATGATAAAGGATTAGTTGTAGTATTGTCTGGATTCTCTGGAGCTGGCAAGGGTACTATAATGAAGCATCTGCTTGAAGCACATCCGGGAGATTATAATCTGTCTATCTCAGCTACTACTCGAGGTATCAGACCTGGAGAAGAAAATGGAAGAGAATACTTTTTCAAGACAAGAGAAGAATTTGATTCCATGATAGCTAACAATGAGTTGTTGGAGTATGCAACCTTTAATGGCAATTCATATGGTACACCACGAGCTTATGTGGAAGAGCTAATTAACAATAAAAAAGACGTCCTTTTGGAAATTGAAATAAATGGAGCATTACAGGTTAAGGAAATGTTTCCAGACGCATTACTTTTGTTTACCACACCACCTTCCGCATTAGAGCTTAAAAATCGTCTTGTGGGTCGTGGAACAGAGACAGAAGAAGTTATTAATCAGCGCCTTGCTATTAGTTGTAAAGAGAGTCAAGGCATGGGCAAGTATGATTATCTGATCATTAACGACAACTTAGATAAGGCCGTTGATCAGGTTCATAATATAATTCAAAGTGAGCATTACAGAACCAGTCGAAACACAATCAGTATTGCTCAAGTACAAGAAGAACTTAAGATGTTTGAAAGGAGTAACTAAACATGATACATCCATCATATGCAGAACTTATGGATAGAATTAACGAGGGTACAGAAGTAGGAGAGGAACCAGTAGTTAACAGCCGTTATTCAATTGTATGTGCTACAGCAAAGCGTGCTCGTCAAATCATTGATGGTTCTGAGCCACTTGTTGACTATAAGGAAGGTGATAAGCCACTTTCTGTTGCAGTTAAGGAACTTTACAGCGGAGAACTTTTAATTGTAAACGAGGATGCTTCTAAGGAGGCTTAATGAAATTACTATTTGTTTCTTTAGGATGTGATAAGAATCTGTGTGATTCTGAGCATATGCTGGGAGACCTTATGGAGAACGGGTTTACTATTTGCGATGATGAGGCTGAAGCTGATGTCATAGTGATTAATACCTGTTCTTTTATTAAGGATTCTATGGAGGAAAGTATTCAAACCATTATTGATATGGGCGAATACAAAAATAGTGGCAACTTAAAGTCGTTAATAATTACGGGCTGTTTGGCTGAAAGATTTACTGATGAAGTATTAGCTGAATTACCGGAGGTTGATGCTATAGTCGGCACTAATTCCTACGACTCGATTGTTGAGGCTATAAATACGACTTTAAATAAAAATGAAAAAGTAATAATCAAAAAGCCATTAACAGGTTTACCTGTTGATGGAAAAAGAGTACTAACTTCAGGTGGCCATTACGCTTATCTTAAGATAGCTGAAGGCTGTGATAAAAGATGTACATATTGCGCAATACCAGGTATTCGTGGTGGATTTAGATCTGTTCCTATGGAGCAGATAATAGAAGAAGCACAGGAATTGGCTGATCAAGGTGTACAGGAGATTATTCTAGTTGCACAGGAGACTACATTGTATGGCAAGGATTTGTACGGCAAAAAGTGTCTTCCTGATTTGATTGATAAGCTTTGTGAAATAGATAATATTCACTGGATTAGATTACTATATGCTTATCCTGAAGAGATTACTGATGAATTAATAGATAGTATGGCGCGTCAAAAAAAAGTATGTCACTATATTGATATGCCAATTCAGCATTGCAACGACTACATTCTTAAAAGAATGGGAAGACGGACTAACAAGCAGGACATAATAGATATTATTAACAAGCTAAAAATTGCGATGCCGGATATATCTCTTAGAACAACTCTTATATGTGGTTTTCCTGGTGAAACTCAACAAATGCATCAGGAATTGATTGATTTTATTTCCGAAATAAAATTCGACAGACTTGGAGCATTTGCCTATTCGCAGGAAGAAAATACGCCAGCATTTGACTTTGATAATCAGGTTGATGAAGATACAAAAATGGCTTGGGTTGAAGATGTTATGCTTACCCAACAAAATATTTCTAACAACAACAATAAGTCTTATATTGGTGACAGTTTAGAAGTTTTCATTGAAGGCAAGTTGCCAGAGGATGGCGTTTTTATTGGTAGAAGCTTTAGAGATACGCCATCGGTTGATGGTTTTGTATTTGTTAATAGTGCTGAAGAACTGGTGTCAGGACAATTTGTTAATGTAGATATCATTTCTTCAGATGAATATGATTTGATTGGAGATTATATATCATGAATTTACCTAACAAGTTAACTTTATTTCGTGTGGTATTAATTCCATTTTTTGTGGTTTGTTTATTATACGATTCGACAAATCAGACAATGCGTTATATAGCTGATGTTATTTTTATTGTGGCTTCACTTACTGACATGTTGGATGGCAAGATTGCCAGAAAATACAATCTTGTTACCAATTTTGGAAAATTTATGGACCCACTTGCTGATAAGCTTTTGGTATGTTCAGCTATGATTTGTCTTATTCAAACTGGGCAGTTGGCAAGCTGGATTGTTATAATAATTGTAGCAAGAGAGTTTATTATTTCGGGATTTAGACTTATTGCAGTAGAAAATAATGTTGTTATCGCAGCTAATTACTGGGGCAAATTCAAAACGGTATTCCAAATGCTTATGATTATTGTTTTGGTTGCAAATATTAATATTCCTGTATTCTATATAATTGGACAGGTATTAATATGGATATCGTTAGCTCTTACAGTTATTTCACTTGTCGTATATATCTGGCAAAATAAGGATGTTTTAAAGGATCAGAAATAATGTCTGATTTTAGTTTTGAAATAATAGAAAAGCTAATAACAAACCATTTAACTGTTGCCACTGCTGAATCATGTACTGGTGGTATGATTGCCTCAAGGATTGTTGATTATCCAGGAGCTTCAGCCTGTTTTAATGAAGGGTATATTACCTATTCTAATGAAGCAAAGATTAAGAATCTTAATGTTAATATAAACACATTAGATTCCTTTGGAGCTGTTAGTGAACAAACGGCAAGAGAGATGGCAATCGGCGTTAAAAATATTGCACAGGCAGATATAGGTCTTGCTTCAACAGGTATTGCAGGTCCAACAGGTGGAACCGTTGATAAACCTGTTGGGCTTGTTTATATTGCGTGTGCTTATAATGATATTGTTGAAGTAAAAAAGCTCAATCTGAGTGGAAACAGGCTGCAGATAAGACAATCTGCAACTGATGAGCTATTCAGGCTGTTGAAATACTGTATGGAACAGGACTGGTGATATAGTGAGAGTTATTGCAGGTGAAAAAAGACGTATTCAATTGGATACTCCTGAAGGTATGAATACCCGACCAACACAAGATAGAATCAAAGAAACTTTGTTCAATATGATAGGGCCAGATATTGCAGGGCGCAGATTCGTTGATTTGTTTGCAGGCAGCGGACAGATGGGAATAGAGGCCTTGAGCAGAGGCGCTGAGTTTGCTTATTTTTTTGAAGCAGATAACAAGGCATTAACCTGTATTAAAAATAACCTTGATAAGACTGATTTAAACCACGTGTCCCAAATTTATAGCGGCGATATTTTTTCTGCAATTAAAAATATATCAAATGTTGATTCTATAGATTATGTTTTTATGGATCCTCCATATGATAATCTGTATGAAAAAAAGATTTTACAAAGATTAATAGACTTTGAATCTATTGATAAATATACTACAATAATCGTAGAAGCAAGCTTAGATACAGACTTTTCTTATTTATCAGATTTAGGCTATGAATTAATTAAGGAAAAAACATATAAGACTAATAAACATGTATTTATACAAAAGGTATAGACTATGAAAGCAATATATCCAGGCAGCTTTGATCCTATTACTTTAGGACACTTAGACATCATTGAAAGAGCCAGCAGAATGTGCGATGAATTGGTAATCGGAGTATTAAGCAACAGCCAAAAAAATCCGTTGTTTTCGATTGATAATCGTGTTAGTATGATAAGAGGTTTGACAGAGAGATTTGGAAATGTTTCTGTTGATACTTTTGAGGGGTTGACAGTAGATTTTGCTAAAAGTATTAATGCTAATGTCATAATAAGAGGTTTACGCGCTGTTACAGATTTTGAATCAGAAATTCAAATAGCTCAGGCAAATAGTATTCAATGTCCAGATATTGAGACAGTCTTTTTAACCACCTCGCTTAAGTACTCTTATTTAAGTTCCACTGTAGTAAAAGAATTTGCATCCTATGGAGGCGATATCAGTCAATTCGTTCCTAGTGAGATAATTCCTAAAATTACAGAAAAGTATAACAAGGAGAACTAATCTAAATGGCTAGTAAGATAGAAGATATTATTGATGAGATTGAAGCATTTGTTGATGAGTGTAAACCAACAGCTTTTTCATCTAATAAGATTATTGTAAATAAGGATGATTTAGAAAGTCTTTTACAGGAGCTTCGAACAAAAACTCCTGATGAAATCAGAAAATATCAGCGTATGATTGCAAATCGCGAACAGATACTTGCAGATGCCAAGGCTAAGGCTGATGAGATAATAAATGCAGCGCAGATTCAGACTAATGCACTTGTATCAGAACATGAGATTATGCAACAAGCGTATGCTAGAGCTAATGAAGTAATTCAGATATCACAAAAGAAAGCTCAGGAAACTTTAGATAGAGCCACAATGGATGCCAATCAGATTCGAATGGGAGCAATAGCCTATACGGATGAATTATTGGCAGGTATTCAAACTGTTCTTGGTAATTCTATTGAGACTGCTCGTAGTAGAAATGAAAACTTCATTTATACAATGCAAAGCTATTTAGATACTGTTGAAGCTAACAGATCTGCTCTTGTAGCCGATTCTGTTAGTAGTGCACCACAAGATGCAACAGGACATATGCAAGAACCTAATCTAAGCGCTGTGCCTACATCTGAGGAGCAGTATATTTTAGCAAATGAAAATGATGTGACTGCAACATTGGATATTCCTGAATCATTTTTTAATAAAGAATAATATATTAGTGCCAGTCCTTAGGATTGGCACTTTTGTTTAGGAGAATATTATAGATGAAAGAAATTATCGTCGATAAAAATAACAGTGGTCAAAAACTTCATAAGTTGTTAAAAAAAATCCTTACAGAAGCTTCTATGGGTTTTATTTATAAGATGCTACGTAAGAAGAATATTACTCTTAACGATAAAAAGGCATCTGGTGATGAAGTAGTTAGGGAATCAGATGTTATCAAGATATTTTTTTCTGATGAAACATTTTTAAAATTATCAGGGCAAGAGAATAAAGGCTTGGAATATGATTTATTAAAAAATTTACCCCATGACATTAATATAATTTATCAGGATAATGATAAAATTATAATAAATAAACCTGTGGGATTACTCTCACAAAAAGCAAAAGAAGAAGACGTATCAATTAATGAGATGGCAATTTCATATATGATTAACTCTGGTTGTCTAACATTAGAACAGTACAATATTTTTCATCCATCAATTGTAAATCGTCTGGACAGAAACACTTCTGGAATTATTGTTTTTGCCAAAAATTTGTCGGCAGCTCAAAAATTATCACTTGAGATTAAAGACAGATCTGCAATAAAAATGTATAGAACTATAGTTAAGGGACAAATATTAAATGAATCCACTATAAATGGTTATTTATATAAGGATGAAGAAACAAATACTGTTACAATATTGGACAATGAGTATTTAGATGCTAAGCAGATAATTACAACCTATAATCCAATATCATATAACCCGGTACTTGATTTGACTTATCTTGAAGTTCATTTGGTTACAGGCAGAACACATCAAATCAGAGCTCATCTTAGCAGTATTGGACATCCCATACTGGGGGACAATAAATACGGTGATATAAAGTTAAATAATACATATAATAGAAAATATCAATTATTGCATGCCTATTCTATTCAGTTTTGTGACGGAAGTAAGTACATAGCTGAAATACCTGAGGATTATAATGTCTACATTTAATTCAAGAGGTCTTCGAGGTTCAACCTTTGAAGAGTTCATTAATCAGACAAATTTAATATACGAAGAAAACAATCTTGCACTTATTCAAAAGATTCCTACGCCTATTACTCCTATCGATATTGATCATAAGACAAGACATATAACACTTGCATATTTTGATAAAAAATCTACCGTTGACTACATAGGAGTAGTACAAGGTATCCCTGTATGTTTTGATGCAAAGGAGTGTGTTGTAGACACCTTTCCACTTGCAAATATTCATGAGCATCAGGTGAATTTTATGACTCAGTTTGAAAAGCAGGAAGGTTTGGCATTTATTCTTATATCTTTTTCTAAATATGATAAATACTATTATATGACCTATCAGGAACTAATGCATTTTTGGAATCGCATGCAAAACGGAGGCAGAAAAAGCTTTAGAATAGAAGAACTTAATCAGGATTATTTTTTCACATCTAAAACCAATCTTTTAGTACCATATTTAGATATGGTTCAGTTGGATTTACAGAACAGACAGGGTTGACATTATACCGATATATCACTATAATTTCCTTTAGTTGTTTATCACTTTATCAGATTAAAGCAAAGACGGAGGACTAATGAGATCATTAACACTTCATACTCCAGAAGGAGTAAGGGATATTTATAACAGTGAATACGAAAGAAAATTAGACACGCTGTACACCTTGAGAAAAAGCATATCAAAGTTTGGATACATGCCTATATCTACGCCTACTTTTGAATATTTTGATACATTTTCTAAAGAAGTAGGAAGTTGCAGTGCTAACGAAATGTATAAGTTTATTGACAGAGAAGGCAATACTCTTGTTTTAAGACCAGATATTACGCCTTCAGTTGCCAGAGCTGCAGCAATGTATTTTAGTGAGTGTGAAACTCCTGTAAGACTTAGCTATGAAGGTAATGTTTTTAGAAATTATCATAGTTTGCAAGGTAGATTGAAAGAGAGCACCCAGGTGGGCGGCGAATTTATCGGAGTATCTACACCGGAAGCGGATGCAGAAATTTTGACTATTGTTGTTAATAATCTTAAGGCAGTTGGGCTAAAGAATTTTGAAATAGGCGTTGGCCATGTAGATATCATTAAAGGACTTATTGAAGAGACTAAGCTTGATGATGAAGGTATGGATAATCTTACAAAGCTTATTGCAAATAAGAATTTCTTTGGCGCAGTTGATATTGTTAAGAATAGTGTTAATGACAGCAATTTAATAAAGCTATTTGAATTTGCTGGAAAAATATTGGATAATCCATCTGAATGGCAGGAGTGTCTTGAATACGCCAAGCCTTTTGAGAAGGTATACAATGCTTTAGATTATTTGACAAAACTTTATGCGATTTTAAAAGAAAATCAGGTTACTGATTATATATCTTTTGAATTTGGAATGCTATCAGAATACAAATACTATACTGGTATTATTTTTGCAGGATATACATATGGTACAGGTGAACCAATAGTAAAAGGTGGTCGTTACGATTCACTTTTGGCTCAGTTTGGCAAAGATGCGGCTGCCATTGGATTTGCCATCATGGTTGATCAATTAATGTTTGCTTTAGAAAGACAATAGGTGTAGCAATGTGTGATGAAACTAGATATTTAACCTTTGCTCTTGGTAAGGGCAGACTTGCAAAGAAAACTTTAGCTTTATTTGAGCAGATTGGTATTGAGATGGAAGAAATGAAAGATCCGGATACCAGAAAGCTTATTTTTACTAATGAGGAATATAAGATAAGGTTTTTCCTTGCAAAAGGACCTGATGTACCTACTTATGTTGAGTATGGTGCTGCAGATATAGGGGTTGTAGGGGAAGATACAATTCTAGAAGAAAACAGAAATATTTATGAAGTTCTTGATTTGGGTTTTGGAAAATGTCGTATGTGTGTATGCGGACCTGCTTCGGCCAAGGAATTACTTAATCATCATGAACGAATCAGAGTAGCATCAAAGTATCCTAGAATAGCTAAGGATTATTTTTATAATAAAAAACATCAGACCGTTGAAATAATCAAATTAAATGGTTCTATCGAACTTGCTCCTATAGTTGGACTTTCAGAAGTTATAGTAGATATTGTTGAAACAGGCTCTACCCTTAGAGAAAACGGGCTTGAAGTTTTAGAAGAAGTATGTCCACTTTCAGCAAGAATGGTAGTAAATCAGGTATCTATGAAAATGGAACATGACAGAATTACAGATTTGATATCTGCACTAAGGAAGGCGCTTGAAAATGAAGAAGCTTAATTTAAATCCCGCAACAATTGATAATATATTAGAGACATTATTACAAAGAAGTCCACATCAGTACAACGAGTATGAGAACACGGTCAAAGATATAATTGAAAATGTTCGTACACGCGGTGATGAGGCAGTCTTTGAATATACTTTTAAGTTTGATAAAGCTACTATCACACCAGATAATCTTATTGTAACAAAAGAAGAGATAGAAGAAGCATATAAACTGGTATCACCAGAGCTTATTGATGTTATTAGAAAAGCAAAAGTAAATATCAGAGCTTTTCATGAGAAGCAGCTTATGAACAGCTGGTTTTCAACAGAAGATGGTATTATGCTTGGACAAAGAGTTACAGCTTTGGAAAATGTAGGTGTTTATGTTCCAGGCGGCAAAGCTGTATATCCATCATCTGTATTAATGAATGTTATGCCAGCCAAGGTGGCAGGTGTTGATCATATATACATGACTACTCCTTGCGATAAGGATGGGAAGGTATATCCAACAACTCTTGTTGCTGCAAACGAAGCAGGTGTTGATACAATATATAAGTGTGGTGGTGCTCAGGCAATAGCTGCTCTTGCTTTTGGAACAAAGTCAATCAAAAAAGTTGATAAAATAGTAGGCCCAGGTAATATTTTTGTTGCATTGGCAAAAAAAGCTGTATTTGGACATGTATCAATAGATTCTATTGCAGGCCCTTCTGAAATACTGGTTTTGGCTGATGAAACTGCTAATCCTACTTTTGTTGCTGCCGATTTATTATCCCAAGCTGAACATGATGAAATGGCAAGTGCGATACTTGTTACAACAGATGTTTCCTTGGCTGATAAGGTTGAATCTGAAGTTAACAGATTTGTAGAAATGCTTTCAAGAAAAGATATTATTACAAAATCCTTGGATAATTTTGGATATATTCTAATTGCAGAAAATATGAAAGATGCTGTTGACTGTGTTAACGCCATAGCATCTGAGCATCTAGAGATTGTTACAAAGGACCCATTTGAGGTTATGACCAAGGTTAGAAATGCAGGTGCTATTTTCCTTGGAAGTTATTCATCGGAGCCTTTAGGAGACTATTTTGCTGGTCCAAATCATGTATTACCTACCAATGGAACGGCAAGATTTTTTTCTCCTCTTTCTGTTGATGATTTTATTAAAAAATCAAGCATTATATCATATTCAAAAGAAGCATTGGAAAAGATATATCCTGATATTGTAAAGTTTGCAAACAGCGAGCAGTTGACTGCTCATGCAAATTCAATTAAAGTTAGATTTGAAGATATTTAGTATTCTAAAGGGGTTTAATTTTGGTTGAGGAAAGAAGAGCTAAGATAGCTCGTAAAACAAAAGAAACTGATATAACTATAGATTTTTCAGTAGATGGAACAGGTAAGGCAGATATTAAGTCCGGTATAGGTTTTTTTGACCACATGCTGGAAGGATTTACCAGACATGGTTTGTTTGATATGTCTTGTGACATAAAAGGTGATTTAGCTGTAGATTGTCATCATACAATAGAAGATACTGGAATAGTACTTGGAACAGCCATAAAAAAGGCAATTGGTAATAAAGCAGGTATTAAACGTTATGGAAGTTGTATGCTGCCTATGGATGAGTCTCTGGTTCTTTGTGCCATAGATTTATGTAATCGTCCGTATCTTTCTTTTGATGGTGAATTTCCAACTGAAAAAATAGGATATATGGATACAGAGATGGTAAAGGAATTTTTCTATGCAATCTCGTATACCGCAGGAATGAATCTGCATATAAAAGTAATTAATGGTGGTAATTCACATCATATGTGCGAGGCAATGTTTAAGGCTTTTGCAAAGGCTTTAGATGAAGCTACAACTATTGATCCTCGCATAACTGATATTATGACTACCAAGGGGGCATTATAATAATGGAACATAAAAATATGGTTGCAACCATATATCTTAAAGATGGTATGGCTGTAAAGAGTCCAACGGACATTGATGTAAGATTTGATGTAATCAGACTGGCATCATTGTATGATGATAGTGGCGTTGATAAGATTATTTGTTATGATCTTTCATCTACAGATGAAGAGCATGAAAAAAATCTATTGGCAATAAGAGAGATTAACAGAAATATTGAAATTAAAACTGCTGGTGGTGGAAACATCAAAAGATTAGAGGATGTTAAAAAATTCCTTTATGCAGGCTGTATAGAAGTAATACTTAACGGTTCAAAACCAGAGACGATTGATCTTGTCAAGGAAGCTGCTTTAAGATTTGGCGCGAATAAAATACTTGTTTCATTGAGTAATGTAGATTTTCTCTTTAAAACATTGGATTTTTTGGAAGAAAATGTACATGAACTTTTAATAATGAACAAGGGACTGTTGGAAAGTCTTGAAAATATTACCTCGATTCCTTATATCGTTGATATACCTGAATATGATTTTGAATATCTTTGTAATTTGCTAAAATCTGACAAAATTAGAGGTATATCTGGCGCTTTCATTAATGACCGTAATACCGATATTATGAAGATAAAGTGTGAATTATCGGATGCAGGAATCAAGATGGACAACTTTGAACCTAAGCTTAGCTGGTCTGACTTAAAAGTCAACCCACAAGGGTTGGTTCCTGTTGTTGTTCAGGATTATCAGACAAATGAAGTTCTGATGATGGCTTATATGAATGAAGAGGCTTTTAACAATACTATTCGTGTAGGCAAAATGACCTATTGGAGCAGATCACGTAATGAGCTTTGGCTTAAAGGTGAGACAAGTGGCCATTATCAGTTTGTAAAGTCTTTGACAGCAGACTGTGATTTTGATACTATTCTTGCCAAGGTATCTCAAGTTGGAGTTGCATGTCATACAGGTTCGCCTACATGTTTCTTTAATGAGATAGTAAAAAAAGAATATGTTGAGCGTAATCCTCTTAAGATTTTTGAAAATGTTTATTCGGTAATTGAGGATCGCAAGGTTAATCCGCAGGAAGGCTCATATACAAATTACTTATTTGATAAAGGCTTGGATAAGATTCTTAAAAAGGTTGGAGAAGAAGCTACAGAGATAGTAATCGCTGCAAAAAATCCCGACTCTGAAGAAACCAGATATGAGATTTCTGACTTTTTATATCATTTAATGGTGCTTATGGTTGAAAAGGGAGTTACCTGGGAGGATATAACCTCTGAATTAGCTCAGCGATAGGAGTTTCATGAAAAAACTTGCTTTATCTGATGATATCTTGATGGCTATTGATAAACCAGCAAGATATATTGGAAATGAATTTAATACTGTAAATAAAAATCCTGCAGATGTAGACATCAGGTTTGCTATGTGTTTTCCTGATGTCTATGAGGTGGGCATGTCACATTTAGGTATTGCCATTTTATATGATATGTTTAATCGACGCAGTGATACATATTGTGAAAGGGTATATTCTCCTTGGCCTGACTTACATGCCATTATGAAGGAAAGGAATATACCTCTTTTTGCGTTAGAAAGCCAAGATCCTGTAAAGGAATTTGATTTTATTGGTATTACGCTTCAGTATGAAATGTGTTATACAAACATATTGCAGCTTATAGATTTAACTCAGATTGCTTTTTATTCTAAGGATAGGAAAAATGACGATCCAATTGTAATTGTTGGGGGGCCTTGTATATACAACCCTGAACCTTTTGCTGATTTTGTAGATCTTGTCTATATTGGTGAGGGTGAGACCAGCTATGATGAACTTTTAGATCTTTATAAAAAGCATAAAGCTATGGGGGAAAACTATAGCAAGCAGGCATTTTTACGAGAAGCTTCAAGAGTTCCTGGTATATATGTACCTTCATTATATGAGGTGAATTATAAAGAAGATGGGACAATTGCAAGCTTTGGTCCAATATATGATGATGTTCCTTCTACTATTTCACGTCAGGTTGTTACAGATATGGATTCTTCGGTATATCCTACAAAGATGCTGATTCCTTTTGTACGTCCTATTCAAGACAGAGTAGTGCTAGAGATTCAAAGAGGATGTATCAGAGGCTGCAGATTTTGTCAGGCGGGAATGATATACAGACCTAACAGAGAAAAATCTATAGGTGTGTTAAAACAGCAGGCAAAGGAATTATTAGCTAATTCTGGACACGAAGAAATATCACTTAGTTCTTTAAGTTCAAGTGATTATCATGCTTTGCCTGAATTGATGGACTTTCTGATAGAAGACTGTTTGCAGGAAGGTGTAAATGTATCATTGCCTTCTCTTAGAATAGATGCATTTTCTCTTGATGTAATGAATAAGGTACAGGATGTAAGAAAATCATCGCTTACCTTTGCGCCCGAAGCAGGCTCTCAGCGTATGAGAGATGTAATCAATAAGGGGCTTACTAAAGAAGATATCTTAAATGGCTCAAAAATGGCTTTTGAAGGCGGTTGGAACAAGGTTAAGCTATATTTTATGCTTGGGTTACCAACCGAGACTGATGAGGATATGAAGGCTATTCCTGAGCTTGCTAATGAAGTGGCTGTTGAATACTATCATATTCCGAAGGATCAACGTAATGGTAAATGTCAGATTACAATGAGTACTTCATTTTTTGTACCAAAGCCATTTACTCCATTTCAATGGGCTCCAATGTATGAGCCGGGAGAATATTTAAGAAGAGCTAAGCTTGTTAATGATACCATGAAGGAACAGCTTAATCGCAAATCATTGAAGTATAACTGGCATGAGGCAGATGTTACTGTATTAGAGGGAGTATTCGCAAGAGGTGACAGAAGATTAGCTCCTGCTATTCTTGAAGCATATCTATCAGGATGTTTCTTTGACGCCTGGGGCGAATATTTTTCATATGAAAAATGGTTAAAGGCATTTGAGAATAATAATATTTCATTAGAATATTATGCTTATCGTCAAAGAGACTTAGACGAGATTCTTCCTTGGGATTTTATTGATGTTCATGTTACTAAATCATTTCTGATAAGGGAATGGAATAATGCCATGAATGAAAGAATTACTGCTAACTGTAAGCAGGGCTGCAGCGGATGTGGCTCCTTTGATTTAGGAACGGGGGTATGTCATGCGCGTAAGAATTAAATTTGAAAAAACTGGTATTATGAGATATGTAGGTCATCTTGATTTGATGCGATTCTTTCAAAAAGCAGTAAAGAGAGCGGATTTAAACATCAGATATTCAGAAGGCTTTAATCCTCATCAAATAATGTCCTTTGCTTTACCTTTGGGTGTAGGCTTGACATCTGTTGGTGAATACATGGACATTGATATTAAAAATGCAATTTCAAGTGAAACCGGCATAAAGCTTCTTAATGACAATATGGTAGAAGGACTTAAAATAGTAAGTTTTAAATATCTTCCAGATGAAGCGTTAAAATGTATGACCGCAGTTAGTGCAGCACATTACAAGGTTACATATAAGGATCCTTTTAATGATATTGTCTATGTAGAGAATCTTAAAGAATTAAAAGAAACATTTTATGATAATGCTGATTGCATTAATATTTCAAAAGAGACAAAAAAAGGAACAAGGGAACTTGATTTAAAGCCTTTAATCTATTCCTTTGACTTATCCTATGTCGATAAGATTCCGGTTTATGACCTATATGTATCTTGCGGTTCCACTGACAATATCAAACCCGAGTTGGTAATAAAGACTTTTTATAATGCTTGTAAACTTGGAGAGTTTGATGAAAATGCTCTTGATATTATGAGAATTGACATGTTTACTGGAGAAAAAAATAATTTAATTTCTTTAGGTGATATTGGAGATGATAAGTAAAATTATTTCAACCACGGGTCAATATAAAGAAAAATCAATAGAGATTATTTTCTCTGCGGATAAAAATAATAATATTATTGATTTTAATTTAGTGGATAATAATTTCAAGTTGTTAGGGACCATACATTCTGGCTCGGTTGAAAAGGTTTTACCAAACAATGACTGCATAATAAGGCTTGAAAATGATTGTAAAGCTTTTCTTCGATATTCAAATAAGTCGTATAAGCAAAATGACCAGCTTACTGTCCAATTAATCAAAGAGCCAAAAGATGGCAAACCTTTTTCTTGTATAGAAGTTAAGAAAGAGGCTTATGCTAAGAATTATATTGATATATTTAAAAGAATAATAAACGCGCCAGATGATACAGCGGTTATTACAGATAATGATAATCCAGATATTTGGATAATATATTCTATTACCGGTTTTTTGGATAAGTTGATAAAACCCATCAAGTATCTTAAGGATGGCTCAAATATATATATTGAATACACAAAGGCTCTAACTGTTATTGATGTTAATGCCGGTAAGAATAATGTAAAAGCCTCAGATTATTTTAAAGAAATCAATTATCAGGCAGCAAGAGAGGTTGTAAAACAGCTTCGTATTAATAATATTTCTGGCATGATTATTATTGATTTTATTAATATGAATGATGTAAATCTTGATAATGAACTAACATTGTATTTACAAGAGCTCTTAAGTGATGACTATTGCAAATGTACAGTATATGGTTTTACAAAAGGAGGCGTTTTAGAATTATCCAGACAACGTATATTTTCACCTTTGTATAAAAAGCTGGAACAATTCTGTTGACGATTGATATATCCTATGTTAATATATCTGAGTATGCCGCTCAGTGTGGTTTTGTAAGTATGTTACATTTACGTTGACATCACCGAAACTGGCGAGTAATGATAAAAAGGAGGAGCACACATGTACGCAATTATTGCAACAGGTGGTAAGCAGTACAAGGTTTCTG
>JABUSV010000034.1 GCA_021442555.1 Pseudobutyrivibrio sp.
GTGTGGTCTGTAAGAGCAAGATCGTTGTCGATTGTCTTTGGACATCCGATGAATCTTATCTCTGAACCAGTGAGAATAGCGTAATCAGAAAGCTTTTTGATGGTGTCCATTGAGTCGTTACCACCGATATAGATTAAAGCTTCTATATCCAGCTTGTTAAGAATTGAGAAAATCTTCTCATAAGTAGCCATGTCTTTATGTATGTCAGGTAGCTTGAATCGACAAGAACCAAGATATGCTGCGGGAGTTCTCTTAAGTAACTCTACATCCAAATCGCAGGTAATGTGTTCAGATAGGTCTACATATTTTTCTTCCATGAGACCCTGAATACCATTTAGCATACCGTAGATTTTTTGTGCGCCACGGTCTCTGGCTGTACGATATACACCGGCCAGAGACGAGTTTATGGCTGCGGTAGGGCCGCCTGACTGTCCAACAATAACATTTCCTTTCATAAAATATTCCTCCAATACATTATATGATGATATTAAGTGTATCATTTTTCAGAATTATTTAAAGTATTTTTATCAATTTAAAGCACAAAAAAAGATACAATTAATGGTTGTTAGTAAATTGTGTATAATTTATGAAAAATAACAAAAATGACGAATGCTGTGCTAAACTGACAGTGAAATTTTGTGTTTTGATTAACTGGGGAATTCTGTTGGAGGATAGATGAGCTTTACTATTCATTCAATAATGGAAATACTGAAATCAAAGGAAAGTACCGCTGATACTGTGCTTTCTGATGGGGAGATTAATATTGAAGCATATTACTTAAAGAGTACCTCCTCTATAAATGTTAATTTTCTGGAGGAGGATATTTTAGCAAAATCAGAGTGCCACTATATACTTTTGGAAGGCGAGGCAGAAGTAAGCTTGCCGTTAGAGCGAACTTATTTAAAGGCTGGAGATGTATACAGCGAGTACAATTTTAGAAAGTTTAATATATATGCAATAACTGATTGTAAGCTTATAGCAGTCAACAATATGCCAAGTAATGGCATTAACACTCATCATAATTCATTAACAGAAGCTATTCGTCAGGTTGAGGACGCAGATAAATATCTAAAAGGACATAATGCAAGAGTAGGAAAATATACAGGAGCTATACTAAGAGGCCTGCAACCAAATATTGATTGGTCCATGGCTATGCTTGCTGCCAGCTTTCATGATGTGGGAAAGCTGGTTATTCCCATGGATATATTAAATAAGCCAGGGAAGCTGACACCCGAGGAATTTGAGTATATTAAAAAGCATCCAGCTGCCACATATGAACTCTTACAGGGTGCTGTAAGTGACGAGGTGGCAAAGCTGGCCAGATGGCACCATGAAAAGCTTGATGGTTCAGGATATCCCGATGGAATTAAGGGAGATGAAATACCGCTTCCAAGCAGAGCTATGGCAGTTGCAGATATTTTTGATGCAATTACAACATCAAGGATTTATAGAGATGCCAAATCCTTTGACGAAGCCCTTAAGGTCCTTCATGCAGAAGTAAAAGAAGGAAAACTGGATGAAGATTGCGTAAATATGCTTGAAAAAAGTATAGAGCTTGGAGTCATAAAAGAAGGTGTAGACAATGAAATTCTGCATTTTGAAGAGGAGTAATGTTTGACATTTTATATTACAGATGCTATATTTTCATAGGTTTAAAAGGAATTGATAAGACTCGAGCAATCGGGTCTTATTTTGTGGATAAGAGAGGTATATCAATGTCAGAAGTAAAAACAGAGAATAAAATGGGTGTAATGCCGGTACCACAGCTTGTTTTCAACATGGCCCTTCCTATGATGATATCAATGCTTGTACAGGCTCTTTACAATATTGTAGACAGTATTTTCGTTGCAAAGCTATCGGAGGATGCTCTTACAGCAGTATCATTGGCCTTTCCTTTGCAGACACTTATTATCGCTGTAGCAGCTGGTACAGGTGTTGGTGTTAACGCTATGCTTTCAAAGGCCCTTGGAGAGAAGAATTTCAAGAAGGTCAATGATACAGCCTGCAATGCCATAGTGTTATATATTGTAAGTGCACTGGTATTTTTTGTACTGGGACAGACCATTGTAAAACCTTTTTACCTTAGCCAGGTTAAGACAACTGATTCCACAATATATACTATGGGTGTTGATTACCTGTCACTTGTAATGACGATATCCATCGGCATATTCATGCAGATATGCTTTGAGCGTCTTTTGGTGTCAACAGGAAAGACAGCCCATGCCATGGCTTCGCAGCTTGTAGGAGCTGTAACCAATATTATTTTAGATCCTATTTTTATTTTTGGTCTTCTTGGAGCTCCAGCCATGGGAGTAAAAGGTGCGGCTTTGGCCACAATCATAGGACAGATAGCCAGTGCCATTACTTCACTGACACTTAATCTGAAATGCAATCATGAGATAAAAATATCATTTAAGGGCTATAAGCCTAACTGGCGCGTTATCGGAACAATATACAAGGTAGGTTTTCCATCTATTATAATGCAGTCTATCGGTTCTGTAATGACGTACACAATGAACATGATCCTTATAGGCTTTTCATCGACTGCAACAGCGGTATTTGGTTCTTATTTCAAGCTTCAGAGCTTTTTCTTCATGCCTTTGTTTGGAATGAATGGTGCGGTTACTCCTATTATCGCCTACAGCTATGGCGCACAGCAGCGTAAACGTATGATCAAGACCATAAAGCTTAGCATGGGAGTGGCATTGGGACTGATGCTCTTTGGATTTACATGGTTTGAGGCAGCACCACAGACTCTGCTTGCCATGTTTGACGCTTCGGAGGATATGATGGCTATTGGCTGTCCAGCTCTTAGAATTATAGGTATACACTTTTTGGTAGCCTGGTTCTGTATTATAGCCGGTACCGTATTTCAGGCCTTAGGCAGAGCGAACTATAGTTTGGTTGTATCTGTTATGAGACAGCTTGTGGTACTTTTGCCAGCAGCTTATATTTTGTCAAAAATAGGCGGATTAAACGCAGTATGGTGGGCATTCCCAATCGCTGAGATAATGTCCTTTATAGTTTCTTTGACCTGTCTTATCAAGATATACAATGAAATTATCAAGCCACTGCCAGAAGGAAGAGATTAATTTATTCTTTACAACAGCTTGGATACAATATATACTTCATCTGAAATTAATAAAAAGTACAGAGTAGAGCTTTACGCGTCAAGTGTCCTGTGAACAGGGAGTTGTCATGGGAACGAAAAGTCGCAAATGACTTGCGGTGTAGGGCTCGCATCCCGCTGCTACATATATGAGAGTTTACCTCCTTATGTAGTTACGTGTGTGCTGCATAAGGAGGTTTTTTTATGTCTGGATTAAAAGAAATCAAAGTTTTGACAACATGTGCCATGTTGCTTGCCCTGGCTATAATACTGGGGATGTTTAAGATTCCTATCAACAGTATTATTGAGATCAGATTTGGCAGCATTCCAATTGCTATAGCGGGCTCATTGTTTGGACCTGCAGTCGGCGCCATAGTTGGAGGTGCGGCAGATATAGTACAGTTTGTTGTCAAACCAACAGGTCCATATTTTCCTGGATTTACCATATCTTCCATGGCCACAGGCGTTATTTTTGGATATATTTTGAGAGCAAAATCTGGCAAGGTGTCATTGGTAAGAGTAGTAATTGCTGAGTTGATATACTCAGTAATTGTATGTCTTGGAATTAATACTTTGAATCTATATATATTGTATGGAAATATGGCATCTGGAGGTGCGGCTGGGTATTTTGCATTTATGCTCACTCGTTTGCCTAAGGAAATAGTGATGTTTCCTATCAATTGCCTGATTATGGCTACAATCATTAATCATGTGCATATGATTGGGAATAAAGTTTTTATAAATAATTAAATATTTGATTTTTTTAGTGCAGAATTCATCAAATTTTGCTATCATGTTTGTCGTGATTTCATATAAGAGTATTTTATATGAGATTCTTAAGATGAATATAGAAAAGGAGCAGCATATGGGCGGATTTTTTGGAGTAGCAGCCAAGGAAGACTGTGTTTTTGATTTATTTTTTGGTATTGATTATCATTCACATCTGGGTACCAGACGTGGCGGTATGGCAGTATATGGTGATAAGGGATTCAATCGTGCAATCCACAATATTGAAAATGCACCATTCAGGACCAAGTTCGACAAGGATATCCAGGAAATGAAGGGAGGACTTGGAATCGGCTGTATATCAGATTACGAGCCACAGCCACTTCTTGTAAGATCTCATCACGGCACATATGCTATTACCACAGTAAGCAAGATTAACAATCTTGACGAGCTGGTTGGTAAGCTTTTTGAAAAAAACCATTCGCATTTCCTTGAGATGAGCGGTGGTGATATAAATGCTACAGAGCTTGTAGCTTCACTGATTAATCAAAAGGATAATCTCATTGATGGTATATCTTATGCACTTGATTCTGTCGATGGTTCATTATCCCTTATGCTTCTTACTCCAAAGGGCATCTATTGTGCCAGAGATAACAAGGGACGTACTCCTATTGTTATCGGACACAAGGATGATGCTTTTTGCGCTGCTTTTGAAAACTTTGCTTATAGAAATCTTGGATATACAGATTACAAGGAATTAGGTCCAGGTGAGATTGTATGCCTTACACCTGATAACTGCGTGACACTTCGTACTCCTGGAAATGATATGAAGATATGTACCTTCCTTTGGGTATATTACGGCTATCCAGCCAGCTCATATGAAGGTCTTAGCGTAGAAAAGATGCGTTACAATTGTGGCGCAGCAATGGCTGACAGAGATGATGTTCAGGCAGATATTGTAGCAGGTGTGCCTGATTCTGGTACTGCTCATGCGGTAGGATATGCTAACAAGTCTGGTATTCCTTTCTCCAGACCATTTATCAAATATACACCTACCTGGCCACGTTCATTTATGCCAACAATCCAGAGTCAGCGTAATCTCATTGCAAAAATGAAGATGTTGGCAGTTGAGGATCTCATCAAAGATAAGAGTATGGTTCTCATTGATGATTCTATTGTGCGTGGTACACAGCTTAGAGAGACTACAGAATTCTTGTATGAGTCGGGAGCAAAGGAGGTCCATATCAGACCAGCCTGCCCTCCTCTGGTATACGGATGTAAATATCTTAACTTCTCTCGTTCATCATCAGAGATGGAGCTTATTACTAGACGTGTCATTGAAAGACTTGAAAATGGCAATGTAACTGAGGAGATACTTCAGGAATATACAGATCCAGATTCTGAAAAGTATGAGATAATGGTTGAAGAGATTAGAAAGGAACTTCATTTCACATCTCTTCGCTTTAACAGATTAGATGACATGCTTGATGCAGTAGGTATTGACAAGTGCAAACTCTGTACATACTGCTGGAATGGTCAAGAATAGGATATGTCTTTACAGGAAAACAAAAAAGTAATTGAAAAAGTTATTTTAGTGGCTGTATGTGAGGGAGACGAAGTGGAAACTTCGGACTCCCTCTTAGAGCTTAAAGAGTTGTGCAAAACTGCAGGTGCTGAGGTGGTAGGTGAGATCACTCAAAATCTCGACAGACGCAATCCTGGAACCTATGTGGGAACAGGAAAAGTGGAAGAGATAAGAGAGCTTATCTATGAGACTGGTGCTACTGGCATTGTGTGCGATGATGAGCTTTCTCCTGCCCAGATGAGAAATCTTGCGGATATATTAGACACCAAGGTTATGGACAGAACGCTTATAATTCTTGATATTTTTGCAAGCAGAGCAGGTACCTCTGAGGGAAAGATTCAGGTAGAACTGGCACAGCTTAGATATGAGATGACAAGGCTGACTGGTTTTGGCGTTAATATGTCAAGAGTTGGTGGTACATCTGCTGGTGGTGGCGGTGCCATTGGTACCAGAGGTCCTGGTGAAAAGAAGCTGGAATTGGATAAGCGACTCATTGCAGGACGTATTACTCAGCTTAAAAAGGAGCTGGCTGATGTGGTGCAGCATAGAGAGATTACCCGGGCCCGCCGTGAACGCAATGGTGTGCCTGTGGCGGCTATCGTAGGCTACACCAATGCAGGCAAGTCTTCGCTTCTTAACAAGCTTACTGATGCAGATATTTTGGAATGGGATGCATTGTTTGCAACCCTTGATCCGACTACACGAGAGATGATTCTTGATAACGACCAGAAGATTCTTTTGACTGATACTGTTGGATTTATCAGAAAACTGCCTCATCATCTTGTTGATGCTTTTAGAAGTACACTAGAAGAGGCAAAGTATGCTGATTTTATTATTCATGTGGTGGACGTCAGCAATCCTCAGATGGACAGACAAATGGAGATTGTGTACGAGACCCTGGATCGGCTTAAGGTTGGAGACAAGCCTGTTATTACGCTATTTAACAAGTGTGATAAGCTGACAGATGAGCTGGATTTCCACGATCCAAGAGCTGATAAGACTATTCATGTCTCGGTTCGTACAGGTCAGGGGCTGGATGATGTAAAAAAAGAATTGGAAACACTGCTTAGATCAGGCAAGCAGTATGTAGAACGATTGGTGCCATATCAGGAGGCAGGAATCATTGCCAAAATCAGAGAGTCAGGAGAGCTGTTATCTGAGGAATATCGTGAAGATGGTATATTTATAAAAGCATACATATAATAATCAAGGGACTACCGACGGTAGTCCCTTGGTGTTTTATTGTATTTCTTTTTAAACTGTCTGTTAAAGTGGCTGAGATTATCGAAACCAACCTGTTGAGCAATATCGAGTATGCTGTCCTGGGACTGCAGCAATAGTCTTGCAGCCATGGTTAGGCGATAATCATTTAGATAACTTACAAAGCTTACACCCAGGGCTTCTTTGAAGTATCGCATGAAATGAGATTCTGAAAATCCTATCAGCTCAGCCATCTGAGCTACTGTGGCAGGCTTGTCGTAGTTTAGCTCCACGTATTTGATAACAGGCTTTAATCTGTCGATTCTGTGGGTCGACACTATATCTACACGCTTTTCGTATATAGTAATTAAACTGAAGAACATGGAAAAGAGATTTCCTTTTATGGCAAGACCATAGGCAGGTGGCATTATACGACTGATATTGTCGTTTTCATCAAGATAATGTCTGACGCTTTCGTAGCCTACAACCCCAGGCTTAAAAACATGAGCTATGGCTATCTCGTTATTAAAAAGAGGCTTAAGGAAGCTGTCATAAATACCGTCGGTGTTGCCGGAGAGTATTTTGGCATCAAAAATAATGTTCTCATACTCCATGGATTCGTTTTCATACTGGCTGATTCCATGAACCTGGCCAGGGAGTAGAAAAGCTATGTCCCCTGCTGATACGGTGTGCTCTATCATGTCGATGGAGATAATACCCTTGCCTTTTTTGATGTAGATAAACTCGGCATCATCGTGCCAGTGTAATGGTACCAGTCCAAAGTCAAGAGGAATGGAACAAAGATAGGTGTTATATGCGATTTTTGCGGCTTCAAAATGACTCTTTGTCTCATGAAATTGTTCGTATTCTATGATGTTCATGATAGAATAGTATCATTTTTTAAGGGAATAGTGCAAGCAAAAACGAAACAGGGACGACTATAATACAACCATAGAACATAACCTCTCAGGCGGGGAGGATGTAAATAGTAGTGATGGAGGAAACAAAATGACAGTTAACGAGTACGTTAAAAAAAGATTTGGCAGATTCATGGATCAGTGTACCAATGAAGAAATCTATGTGGCCCTTCTTGAATATACAAAAGAAGAGGCAAAGAAGAAGGAATCAAACCAGGGCAAGAAAAAGCTCTATTATATCAGTGCAGAGTTTTTGATTGGTAAGCTTCTTTCGAACAATCTTATCAACCTTGGTCTTTATGATGAGGTTAAAAGTGAACTTGAAAAATGTGGAAAGTCACTTGCGGAGATTGAAGAAATCGAAGTTGAACCATCGCTTGGTAATGGTGGTCTTGGAAGACTTGCAGCATGCTTTATCGATTCAATCGCAACACTTGGTCTCAACGGTGACGGTGTAGGTCTTGCATATCACATGGGCCTTTTCAAGCAGGTATTTAAAAATAATCTTCAGTTTGAAACACCAAATCCATGGATTGATGACAAGTGCTGGATGGATGAGACAGATACAACATATACAGTAGATTTCGGTGGATTTAATGTGACAAGCCGTATGTATGATGTAGCTGTTACAGGATACAATAATCGTACCACAAAGCTCCATCTTTTTGATGTTGAATCAGTAGATGAGAGTATTATTGGAGAAGGGATTGACTTCGACAAGTCAGAGTTTGCAAAGAATCTTACACTATTCCTTTATCCAGATGATTCAGATGATAACGGAAGACTCCTTAGAGTATATCAGCAGTATTTCATGGTAAGTAACGCTGCACAGCTTATTCTTGATGAGGCTGTTGCAAAGGGCTCTAATCTGTATGATTTGGCTGATTATGCTATCGTTCAGATTAATGATACACACCCATCAATGGTTATTCCTGAGCTTATCAGACTTCTACAGATCAGAGGCCTTACAATGGATGAGGCTATCGAGGTTGTATCTAAGTGTACAGCGTACACCAACCACACTATCCTTGCAGAGGCTCTTGAAAAGTGGCCAATCAGCTTTATGATGAAGGCTGTTCCACAGCTTATGCCTATCATTAGAGAACTTGATAACAGAATCAACAAGAAGGTTAATGATCCTGATGTTGCAATCATTAACAAGGATAACTGTGTATGCATGGCGCACATGGATATTCACTATGGTATCTCTATAAATGGTGTTGCTGCATTACATACAGATATCCTAAAGGAAACAGAGCTTAATAAGTTCTACAAGCTCTATCCAGAAAAATTCAACAACAAGACAAACGGTATTACTTTCCGTAGATGGCTTCTCTACTGTAACCCAGAACTTGCTTCTTATATTGAAGAGCTTATAGGACCAGGCTTCAAGAAGGATGCCATGGAGCTTAAGAAGCTTGAGGCATACCTCAATGATGATACAGTTCTTGAAAAGCTCCTTGAGATAAAGGATGCCAGAAAGATAATCCTTAGAGATTATCTCAAGAAGACACAGAACATTGAAATCAATGCAGATTCTGTATATGACATTCAGGTTAAGAGACTTCATGAGTACAAGCGCCAGCAGATGAATGTGCTTTATGTTATTAACAAATATTTTGAAATAAAGGCGGGTAAGAAGCCGGTTCGCCCTATTACAGTATTGTTTGGTGCCAAGGCAGCTCCTGCATATATTATTGCAAAGGATATTATTCATCTTATCCTCTGCTTGCAGGAAATCATCAATAATGATCCTGAGGTATCACCATATCTCAAGGTTGTTATGGTTGAAAACTACAATGTAACTCTTGCTGAAAAGCTTATCCCAGCATGTGATATTTCAGAACAGATTTCACTTGCTTCCAAGGAGGCATCTGGAACATCTAACATGAAGTTTATGCTTAACGGTGCAATTACACTTGGTACAATGGACGGTGCAAACGTTGAGATTGCTGAGCTTGTAGGTGAGGATGCTATCTTTACATTTGGTGAGGATTCTGACACAGTTATCAAGAGGTACGAGGATGCAAGCTATGTATCACGTGATTACTACGAAAAGGATGCAAAGCTTAAAAAGGCAGTTGATTTTATCATAAGCAAGGAAGTTATGGCGGTTGGAAATAAGAATAACCTTGAAAGACTTTACAACGAGCTTCTTAACAAGGACTGGTTCATGACATTCCCAGACTTTGAGGATTACTGTGTAACAAGAGATAAGACTCTTGCAGCATTCGAGGATCGCAAGAATTGGGCGAGAATGTCTCTTAAGAATATTGCAAATGCTGGTTACTTCTCATCAGACAGAACGATTGAGCAGTACAACAAGGATATTTGGAACCTCTAATTCTTAAATATATTTTTCTCGCGGGGCTTACTCCTGATGTATTATACATAGGGGTAAGCCCCTTGATTTTAGAGCTTCTTCATGGTAAACTAACCTCTGTGTTTGCAACGAAACACATCGTTAGGAGGATAATTAAATGAGTACATTTGGTATTGTTATGCTTATTATTACTATAGTTCTTATAGCAGCTATAGTTGTTTTATATTTTTTGGGTAAGAAGGCTGAAAAGCGTAAAGCTGAGCAGGATCAGCAGATGGCAGCCATTGCACAGCAGGTTTCAATGCTGATTATTGACAAAAAGCGTATGAAGCTTAAGGATTCAGGACTTCCTGAGGCGGTTATTGCACAGACTCCTTGGTATGCCAAGGGGCAGAAGCTTCCAATCGTTAAGGCTAAGGTGGGCCCACAGATGATGTCACTTATTTGTGATGCTGCAATCTTCGATGAGATTCCAGTCAAAAAAGAAGTAAAGGCTACAGTATCAGGCCTTTATATCACAAAGGTTAAGGGCCTTCATGGTAAGACAGTCAAAACAGATGACACCAAAAAGAAAAAAGGATTAAGAGCCTGGGCACTTCGAAAGCAAAAGGAACTTAATCAAAACAAATAAAACACTAAAAGCTAGGATTTTTCCTAGCTTTTTTATTTGGAATAAACCCTTTGACGTGGTATAATTTCTCTAATATATGGCCGTAGATTTGCGGAGGCTATTGAGGGAAATAATATGAGTTTAAACATTAACAGCCCAGAAGTTGTGGAGCTCGTTAACAAGATTAGAGCTGCACGTGGCATAGATTCATTAAGACAGCTCGATTTGTGCTATAAGTTTTATGAAATGGCACAAAATGATGGTACGGATGACCTAAAGGACATTGCCAGCTGTTCTTTGGGTGAAGCATGCTGTCAGTGCGACGACTTTACACAGTCATTTATGTATCTGTCAGCTGGAATTACAGGCTTGTGTAAGACCGACGAATATGATCTGATTTGTCGTTCTTTTAATGAAATGGGCATGTGTTTTCAGTATCAGAACAATTATATTAATGCGTTTGAGTGTTATAGTGCAAGCATAGATCATGCAAGAACTCACAGGCTGTACATTTTAGAGGCTATGGCTTGTCACAACATGGCATCTTTATGCGAGGAGATGGAGGATTTTGATCAAGCTTTAACCTACAGATATCGAAGCCTGGAGTGTCTTAGCCTCACAGAAAGCTCTGATGTTACAGATGAGTATTCCGTTATTGATATGGGATGCATTGTTAGATTGTATGTATTAAACAATGATGCAGAGCAGGCAGCTGCCATGTTTAACAGCATGACTGAGCTTTTTAACAAGCATCCAAATCTACAGGACAGTTTTGAAGTGGCGATAACACAGCTTAGTTACTACCACTATATTAACGATGCCGAAAATGAAGCAAAATACAAGGAAATCGCTCTAAAGGGATATATGAATTGTCAGGAGTACCTCATTTATTTTGATGAGTTTGTAGCTCTGTCGAAATATCTTCTTGAGGCGAGAGATTTTGATAATCTTCAAAAGGTATTGGATATCTACGAAGAAATCTGTGTAGATGATATATGTACTAACCAGAAAATGAGGGTGGCTTATTTCAAGGTTAAGATGTATGAGATGACAGGCGACAGAGAGAAGATGCTTGAGAATTCATACAAATACATGAAGCTAGACTCTTCAAAGCATGAGGCTTGGCAGAGATCCTTCCAGACAACAATACGTCTTTACAGTGAGCTGCAGACTCAGAGAGTCAACAGCTTGTTTATGGCGGCAGCAGCAGATACTGACGAGCTTACAGGTATTGCAAACAGAAGAAAGCTTAACGAAGTTATAGATGAGCTTTTTGGCATGACTTATAAAAATGGCTACAACCTTGGCGTGGAGATGATGGATGTAGATTTCTTCAAGCAGGTTAATGATAACTATGGGCATTCGGTGGGAGATATAATTCTCATGCGTGTGGCCGAAGTTCTTAAGAAAATTCAAAACGACAATATTTTTGTTGCACGATATGGTGGGGATGAGTTTATCATTTATTATGTCAACATGTCAGATGGCGCAATCATGGAGAAGGTTGCTTTTATCAGAGAAGAGGTTGAGAAAATCAGACTGGATATGGAGTTGAGCAATCTGTCTGTATCGCAGGGAATAGTTAATCATGTTCCTATATCCATTAACAGAGCCTGGGATTATATGATGGTTGCAGATGAAGCGTTGTATTATGTAAAGGGGAATGGCAAAAATAACGCTAGACTAGTTCACTCACTTAAGGAGCTTAAAGACCAATCATGGGAGAAACCATTTTAAAATACAACAGATTATACGACACCGTGTTGGAAATAACTAACGGTAGGGATACAACCTATATAGATGTTATTACAGACAGAATAATAAGATTTTTTACGCCAGTGGAGGACAACGACTGGACCTCAAGAGCTATAGAAGAGGATAAACACAAGCATGTAGCGTTTGAGATTGTAGCTGAAGGTGAAAGGCTTGTTGTTATTACAGCCTGCTACAAGATTTATGTATCAGATGATCTTGCCATAGATATCAGAGATATGTCAGGAGGCAGTGTTGTCTGCGACTATACAGGCAAAAGAACTAAGCAAAAACGTATCACAGACAATGGACTTGCCCTGCTTGAGGCAGAGGGACATTCTGGCTCACAGGAAGAAAAGCCTGCTTTTTCTGTTTTAAAAAAGCTTGATGGTGACGAAAAGTTCTATGGATTAGGTGACAAGACAGGTTATCTCAACAAAGCGGGATATGAATTTGTCAATTGGAATACAGATTATCCCCAGGTTCAGGCAGAGAGCGTAAAGGCTTTATATAAATCTATTCCGTTTGTACTTGTATTGAAAAATACATGTTGCTACGGATTATTTTTTGATAATACATATCGCAATATATTCAACATGGCCCAGGAGAGCAGAGACTATTTTGCTTATCACTGCTATGGTGGTGACAAAAACTATTATTTTATCGGAGGTAATACATTACCTGACATAGTATCGGGTTATACCTATCTTACAGGTACTACTCCATTGCCACAATTATTTACTTTGGGTCATCAACAATCCAGATGGGGTTATTCTTGCGCCCAGGATATATTAGAGGTTGCTAAGGGCTATCGAGATAATGATATACCGTGTGATGTCATACATTTTGATATAGATTATATGGATGGCTACAGGGTATTTACCTTTGATGAAAATTCCTACGGAAAAAGGGGACAGATTTTTTCCACAATCAAAGAACAGGGATTCAAAAGTGTATGTATCATAGATCCAGGCGTTAAAAAGGATACTGGTTATTTCATGTATGATGAGGGTATGGCGTTTGATTACTTTACCCATAATACAGATGGTACGGTATACGAGAATGCGGTATGGCCCGGAGATTCTGTTTTTCCGGATTTTGGTAAAAAAGAAGTCAGAGACTGGTGGGCATCAAAACAGCAGATTCTTATGGAATGCGGAGTGGATGGCGTATGGAATGATATGAACGAGCCAGCAAGCTTCAAGGGTGAGATTCCGCCTGAGATTATTTTTTATGATGAAGACAAGGCAGCGACTCATGCCAAGGTTCATAACATCTATGGACATAACATGGCTCGTGCTACATATCAGGGCATAAAAGAGGCTACAGGTAAGCGTCCTTTTGTAATTACAAGAGCTTGCTACAGTGGCAGTCAGAAATACACAACGGTATGGACAGGGGATAACATGTCTCTTTGGGCACATATTCAGATGGCTATTCCACAGCTTTGTAATCTGGGGTTATCAGGTATATCCTTTGCAGGTACTGATATTGGAGGATTCTCTCACGATACCACAGAAGAATTGATGTGCAGATGGGTACAGTTAGGTGCATTCTCGCCTTTGTTTAGAAATCACTCTGCTTTGGGCTGTATATATCAGGAACCATGGAGATTTTCCAAGAGGACCATGGATATTTACAGAGAAGCAGTTAAGCTTAGATATAGCCTGATACCTTATTTTTACGATTTGTTTTATACGGGGCAGTCTACTGGACTTCCTGTTATCAGACCACTGGTGCTTCATTATCAGAATGATGTAAATACTCATAACCTTAACGATGAGTTTATGGTGGGAGAAAATCTTTTGGTAGCCCCTGTGGTAAATCAGGGTGAGACTGTAAAAAAGGTGTATCTGCCAGCAGGCAATTGGTACGATTTTTATACAGGTAAAGAATATGAGGGCGGTAAATATTATCTTGTGGATGCACCACTTGAGATGTGCCCTGTATTTGCAAAAGAAGGAGCGATTATTCCTACCTACGAGGTTGTCAATTATGTAGGTGAGAAAGCTTATGACACTATCAGGCTTATAGTGTTTCCGGGTCAGGGAGAATATATTCACTATCAGGATAATGGTACAGATTATGCCTGTGAGCAGGGTGAATACAATCTGTATCGTTTTACCTCTGAGAAAAATGGCTCTGAAGTTAAGACTGAATTAATACATGAAGGATACGAAAAGTATGGCGAAATTATATTTTTATTACGGGGCTATGGGCTCGTCTAAGTCAGCAAATGCTTTGATGACTCATTTTAATTATGAGGAAGTAGGGCAAAAGGCTCTGTTGGTTAAGTCAGCTGTCGATCAAAGGGACGGGGACAGGGTTGTAACGTCCAGAATGGGACTTTGTCAGGAATGTATTTTTATTGAAGATTTGGTGAGAATGACCGAGGACGAGATTAAGATATATGACTGCATAATAGTTGATGAGGTCCAGTTTGCTACCCCGGAACAGATTGATTTTATCTCGGATATCGTGGATTTTATGGATGTTCCAGTTGTTGCCTACGGACTTAGAGCAGATTTTCAAAACAAGCTTTTTCCAGGCTCAAAGAGACTTATCGCAATAGCAGATGTTATACATGAAGTTAAAACAGTATGTTGGTGTGGACACAAGGCCACCTGCAACTGTAGATATAATGAAAATGGAGTAGTCAGATCTGGTCCACAGGTTATGTTAGGAGCTAACGATTCTTATGTTGCTCTGTGTCGCAAACATTTCAAACTTGGGATGCTTGGACCAAAGAAGGATTAAAAAAACAGGGTTGCAAGCATATCTTGCAACCCTGTTTTGTTTTATTTATGACGACGTTTCTTGTCTTTTTTTATAGTTTTAATGGTTAGATATATACCAATTAAAAGTGCTACTGTTGCAACAACTATGGTGGTGCAAAGAATGATACTGCTGGCTCTCTCCTGTGTGGAAATCCTGGCCTTGGTATTTGCTATTTCGTCTTCAATATCAACAACATCTTCTGTAGCAACGACTTCAGGAGTAGGAGTATCTGGCGTCTTGGTGACAACCTCAACAGTAGGAGTAGGTGTGGGCTCTTCTGAAACTGTCGGTGCAGGAGTATCGGTAGGAGTAGGCGTGGCGGTGATAACTACCTCATCAGGGTCCTTTATTCCTCCTGCGGCATAGGCTGCAGCAAAAGACAGATTATCTGAGACCTTTTTACTGTCATATTTATTAAAAACAGTTACCTGAATTATAGAGTCGGCTCTTATATTCTCCAACTCGGCTGTGATAGTTTTAGGGCTGTAGTTTTCCAATGGATTGGTGTCTGTCCATGGAATAAGTTCACTTCTGGTGGCGCCTCCATCATAGCTGATGGCATAGTAGATAATAGGAGTCTGAGCATCTATGGCAGTGATATCGATTTTTGCCTTGCCGTTATCTACATTAAGCGAACGGATAGATACTTCACATAGATCAGGGGCAGTCTGGTCTCTGAAGGAATGATTATCATAGACCTTGGAAGGTTCAGAAGAATAATCTATTTTTTGTGAAGAGCTTTTCAGACCAAAATACTTGGCTGCGGCAGTGGCATCTGCTACGCCAAGAGCGTTACGTGCATTATCTGTAGACCAGTAAGCCAGGTCATTGGGATTATCCATGTGACAGTGCTCTATAATACAAGCTGGAACACCGTATTGTGTACTGTAGCGTAATATGCCGTAGTATTCGCCCTGAGCACCGGGCTTGGTTTTGACACCTCGGTTTAACAGACCAAGGGCAGTAAGTTCTTCCAAATCCCTGGCTGCAAATTTATAAACCTCTGAATTGTAGGGATTGGATTGAAGTGGTACCCATACTTCCGCTCCGTAGGTGCTGTGGTCGGCCTTGGCATTGAGGTGAAGACTGAACATAAAATCGGCATGTACAGAAGCTGCAAAAATAGCGCGTTCTTCGATACTCATGGTGGTCTCGGCACTGTCGTGAGTCAAGTATACGGTTACACCATCATATTTCTCCAATTCTTGCTTCATGGCAAGCGCAATCTGCATTGACATGTATTTTTCCATGGTATTGCCATATTTGGCACCTTCGTTGGTGCCGCCATGACCGGGATCAATAACAAGAATGAGTTGCCCGTCTGTGTCCAGGGGGTATGTAAAGGATGGTGGCTCTGCAGTTACTGAACCAAATAACATCTGTTGCATCTCAGGGGTAAGGTCCTCTATGGAAACACCGTCTGGTAACTGGACTGTGTTATTGGCTTGGGTAATCAAAGGGTTATAAGCTAGAGCTGCAATGCAGACTGTTACAGCCAGTATGTTTTTTAGTTTGTTTTTCATTATTTCTTCCCTTTACATTCAGATATATCTAGAATACCATATTTATGATTTTTAATAAGTATTATTTGAGGAAAAACTATGAAGGTAAATTATCATACACACACAAGAAGATGCCACCATGCCAAGGGAGATGTACGAGACTATGTGGAGGAGGCCATAAGACAGGGCTTTGATATTCTTGGAATGTCTGATCACGGTCCTTATCCGGATCATGAATTTGGCTGGCATATGTCTTATTCTGAGGTAGAGGACTATGTTGCTGAGATAAATGAATTAAAAAAAGAAAAATCAGGTCAGATAAAGCTATATGCCGGACTTGAAATAGAGTATTTGCCAAGGTACCGCAATCATTATGAAAAGTTGCTTACCCAAAAGGGAATAGAATACCTTATATTGGGTCAGCATATCTTCCATTATGATGATGATGCGATTTTGTGTAATTCTTTTGGCTTAGAATCTACAGAGGATTGTGTTCAGTATGCAAAAATGATAGCAGAAGCTTTGGATACAGGTTTGTATTCAGCATTGGCACATCCTGATTTATGCATGATGGGACGCAATGCCTGGGATGCAAACTGTGATAAAGCTCTTGATATTATTATAGATGCAGCAGTAAAACATGACATGGTGCTTGAAGTTAACGCCAATGGATTCAGACGTGGGTTGGTGGAATATCCAGACGGAGTCAGATATCCATATCCTCACAAAAAATTCTGGCAGGAAATAAAAAAAGCAAACATAAAGGCAGTGGTAGGTAGTGACTGTCATGAACCAGAACTTTTGTGGGATGAAAGTGTAGAAATGGCATATAAAATGCTTATGAAATTAGGAATAACACCGCAAGATTACCTAAAAAATATGCAACAGTAGTATTTTATGTATCAAAAATGTTCTAGAAATATGAAAATCCTCTTGTATTATTGTGAAATACTTATAACTATAATTCGAATTATAGAGGAGCGGAGCATTCCGCATGTATTACAGGAGGGTAAAGTGATGAAAAAGAGATTACTTTCATTATTACTTGCAGGTACTATGATTATGGCAATGTCAGCTTGTGGCCTTCAATCTGCACCTGCTACAACAGAGTCAGAGCCTGCAGCATCTACAACAGAGTCAGAGCCAGCAGCAGCAACGCCAGCAGCAGATGCTATCACACTTGTATACGCAGAGGTTAACCCTGAGGATACAATAGTTGGGCAGATGGCAGCTGATTTCAAGTCTAAGGTTGAAGAACTTTCTGGTGGACAGATTATTATTGATGTTCAGTATTCAGGTGTTCTTGGCGCTGAGCAGGATGTTCTTGATACAATGATGGGCGGTGGAAATACTATCCAGATGGCACGTATTTCGGCATTCGCTCTTACAAGCTACGGCGGAGAAAAGTCGAAGCTTCTTTCACTTCCATACACATTCGTTGACCGCAATCACTTCTGGAATTTTGCAGAGTCAGATCTTGCCAAGGAATTCTTAGAGGAGTCATCTGCTACTTCAGGTGTGACAGGTCTTTTCTACGGCGAGGAAGGTTTCCGCCATTTCTTTACAGCTAAAGAAGTTAACGCTATGTCAGATCTTGCTGGTATGAAGCTTCGTGTTTCTAATGACCCAGTTATGAATGGTCTTGTAGAGTCCCTTGGAGCATCACCAACAGTTGTATCCTTTGGTGAATTATATTCAGCTCTTCAGTCTGGTGTTGTTGACGGTGCTGAGCAGCCAATCGCTAACTATAAGTCTAATGCATTCCCAGAAGTTGCTAACAATATGATTCTTGATGGACATACTCTTGGTGCAGTTGAAATCATCATCACAAATGATGCATGGGCTTCACTTACAGATGAACAGAAGGGTTGGATTACAGAGGCTGGCAAATATGCACAGGCTCAGAACAAGGCTAACTCAGAATCTAAGGAGAATGAGGTATTAGAGCAGCTTAAGGCTGATGGCTGCAACGTAGTAGATGTTGCAGACAAGTCAGAATGGCAGGAAGCCGTTAAGGGTGTAATTGATGAGAACATCGTAGGCTACGAGGATCTCTACCAGAAGCTTCTTGACCTTAAATAAGGTACTTGGAACATTTTCTCATAAATTTCCTAAGTCATATGTTTTCCAGAATACAGAGAGCAATATGCTCTCTGTATTCACTTTAAGGACAAATAAGGAGGAACAATGTCAGCTTTGTTTAATACATTAGATAAAATAAAGCCAATTTATGATGTTACTTACAAGATTATTCTTTTTATATGCAAGGTATTGCTTTGTGGAGATATTTTAATAACATCAATGGCTGTATTAGGACGTTACGTAAGCTTTATTCCTGATCCTGCCTGGAGCGAGGAAATAGTACTTACACTTATGGCGTATATGGCTGTATTATCTGCGGCACTTGCTATTAGAAGGGGCGCACATATCAGAATGACTGCTTTTGACAGATATTTGTCAGATGGTTTGCTTAAGGCATTGGATTTATTAGCAGATATAGCAGTTTTTGCTTTGGCGTGGATTATGATTATTGTTGGATTTCAGTATGCGGCAAAAATAGGAAGCATAGGAACCTATGTATCCATGCCTTCGGTATCAAAGTTTTGGTTATATTTCCCTGTACCATTGGCAGGAATCGCCATGGTTGTTTTTGAAATAGAAGCTATATATAACCATATAAAATCAATTTGCATAAAGGAGGAGAAGTGATGAGTACACAAGCTATTGCAATTACAGTATTACTTGTTTCGTTTCTTGTGATGATTCTCCTACGCTTTCCTATTGCCTATGCGGTAGGTATATCATCAGTTCTGTGCCTTATGTCACAGGGGTTACCACTTACAACACTTTGCCAGATGATGGTTAAGGGTATCAACTCCTTTTCTTTGATGGCAGTTCCGTTTTTCATTACCATGGGTGTGTTGATGGGAACAGGTGGTATCTCAGAAAAGCTTATAGCTCTGGCGGATTCACTGGTTGGCTGGATGACAGGTGGTATGGCCATGGTTAACATAGTGGCTTCATATTTCTTTGGAGGAATATCTGGCTCTGCATCTGCAGATACAGCATCTTTAGGATCTATACTTATTCCTATGATGGTTGAGCAGGGCTATGATGATGACTTTTCTACAGCAGTTACCATCACCTCATCCTGCGAAGGACTGTTGGTTCCGCCTTCACACAACATGGTTATTTATGCCATGTCAGCTGGCGGTATATCAGTAGGAAGCTTGTTTTTAGCAGGATATGTGCCTGGCGCACTGCTTGCAATATCTCTTATGATAGGATCATTTATTATTTCAAAGAAAAGAAACTATCCTAAGGGAGAAAAATTTAATCTTAAAAAATTTGGAAAACAGTTTGTTAATTCATTCTGGGCATTGGCGGCGGTAATTATAGTAGTTGTAGGTGTTGTCGGAGGCTGGTTTACAGCTACAGAGTCTGCAGCCATTGCAGTAATCTATTCACTCATTGTATCTGTATATATTTACAAGGGACTGAATTGGAAGGGCGTATGGCAGGCTTTGGAGCAGTGCGTTGATACACTTTCCATAGTTCTTATACTTATTGCTACATCATCAGTATTTGGATATTGCTTAACAACCCTTCATGTTCCAGATTTGGCTGCAAAAGCAATCATTGGAGTATCTAATAACCCATATGTTATTGCATTATTATTGAACTTGATTCTTCTTGTTCTGGGCTGTATCATGGATATGGCACCAATTATTCTGATTGCAACACCAATCCTTCTTCCAATAGCAACATCCATTGGAATCGACCCGGTTCAGTTTGGTATTATAATGGTACTTAACTGTGGTATTGGTTTGCTTACACCTCCAGTAGGCGCAGTATTGTTTATTGGCTCTGCTGTAGGTAAGGTTAAGATGGAAAAAGTAGTTAAGGCCACATTACCATTTTATTTATGTATGATAATCGTACTTTTATTACTTACATTTGTACCAGAACTCAGTATGTTCCTGCCAAATCTTTTAATGAAATAATAGGGGTATCATCACTTTGAAATTTTCTTTTGTTAACGATGTCAGACCATCAGACTTTTGGCTATTATCAATGCTTCATACCTATAGCTCTTTGGTAGGGTTGTGTAACGTAATATTTACAGTAGCAATGTTTGGATTGTGTTACAGATTTTGGAATACGGTAGGAGATATGCTTCAGGTATTTATGATATTGGCTTGCAGTATGTTCATTGTAATCCAACCTCTGTTTGTATATATGCGCTCCAAAGCTCAGGCAGCCATGATTCCGCGAGGCATGACGCTTGGCTTTGATGATAATGGGTTACATATTGTAGTCGGTGATAAGAGTCAGGAGATTGACTGGAGTAAGCTTCGTATAGCAATTGAGAAAAATGCAGTGTTTGTAAGAAGTGATGAAAAGCATGGTTATATGCTGACTAATCGTATGTTGGGGAAGAACAGGCAGGATTTTATAGATTACGCCTCTTCTCAAATCGCACGATTTAAATAATCCAAAGGGCTGTAGCAATACAGCCCTTTTTATCTTGGAGGAACTTTGTGAAAAAAAACTCCCTGCTTACAGCCTGGCAAGAGGCACGTTTGAAAAGAAAAATTGAATATTTCTTACTGTGTGTCGTACTGATTATTCTTGCATCGGTTTTCTTTGATGTATGGATTGCAAAGTATTCACTGTTTGACTTTTATAACATACTGGAGGAGAACAACTGTGTAAATGAGTTGGTTACTTCAATGGAGCAGGAGAAGGCTGTATTTGAAAAATATGTAAGAAACTCTGAGCATGATGAAACGGACTTGCAAGAGCTGAATTATGCTTTTGACAGAACGTCAGAAGCGGTAAATAATCTGCCATATGATTACTCCAAGATTGGTGCACAAAGATATGCCCTGGTTTGGAGTATCAACAACTCTTATGAGGTATACTGCAGTGCAAGAGATTTGCTGCTTGAAACAACCATCAAGGATAGCTCATATATTAAAGACCTGTATATGGTATATGAAATGCAGGATTATCTGATTTCATATATCAGAGAACTGATGAATCTTACCCTGGAAGCGGGTGATGCATCATATAGCAGTACGTTGCCTAATCTTATGCTGGTTCCTGCTCTGATATTTTTTGTAGCATTAACTCTTATGGTTGCAACAATAAGCCTTGCCACAATAATGAACAAAGCTCTTTTGCATCCTATAGACGAGCTTGTAAGGGCATCAAAGAAAATTGCAAATAATGATTTTTTTTTAGATGATGTAGTTATAGATAACAAAGATGAGATGGGAGAGCTGGCCCATGCCGCGCAGCAGGGCGGTCAGCTCGCCCTTCTTGCCCAGATACTTAACTC
>JABUSV010000245.1 GCA_021442555.1 Pseudobutyrivibrio sp.
GCCGGAGTCAGCTTCAATGTCAGTTGTTTTTATCTTAAGCTTATTTGCTATATAATTATTTAATTGTACATCATCCTTAACAGGTACTTTTAATTGATCAATTTGAATCATTGTGTTTATTAATTATCCTTTTTGAAGCTCTTGATGCTGATAATCTAGCCCATTCCAAATTGTATCCACCACATATTCCATCAATATCCAATATCTCTCCAATAAAGTACATATTTGGATAAGTTATTGATTCCATGGTAATCAAATCAATTTGTTTTAAATCTACTCCTCCAGCTGCTACTTGTGCAGATTCATATCCTTTGGAGGATTTTATTTTTAATGAAAAGCTTTTAATGGATTTTACAATAAGGTCAATATCACTTATGGTTATATTGCTTGATGGGGTATCAATAGCGATGTGTTTATCCCAAAGGATTACATCAATACATTTATCATTCAATAAACCAATCATACATTCGTGGATGGATTTGCTATGACCGTTGTTAATTATTCTTTGAGTAAGTTCTTTTTTTATATTCTCTGTAGTATCATCAGGCAGAAAATCAATTATTAATTTTGCAGAATCTGTTAATGATGCTGTAATGATTCTGCTAAGACACATAACTGGATATCCTGATATACCATCTTTATTAAACTGTATTTCACCTTCAAATGAAGCGGTTTGCCATGATACTTTACCATGACATCTTACTCCAGATAAATGTTTTAATCTGCTATCATTGGACAATAATCCAACCAGTGCAGGATGAATATCTGTCAGTTTGATATTTAAATCATTAGCCAATTTGTATCCCAAATCGGATCCACCAATCTGTGGAGCTGCACAAGAACCTGTAGCCATAACCACATGCGTTGACGAAAATTTTAAGTTACAACCACTAACAATAAAGCTTTCTTTTTGAGATACAATATTATCAACCTGAGTATTTAAATACACATCTATACTCAAATCTGATACTGCAATTTCTATAGCATCTCTTATTGTTTTAGCCTGATTGGTATATGGATAAAGATAACCATTGATGCTTTTTTCCCTAACACCAATGGAATTTAGGAAACAAATGGAATCTTTATAACTATCTTTAGGTATTATCCCGGCAATATCTGAATTTGAATAATAGCAATTATCATTAATGATTTCATTTGAAAAATTACATCTACCATTTCCTGTGGATAATAACTTGCGACATAGCTTATCATTTTTTTCAAATATTGCGACTTTTAATCTCTCTCTTGCGCAACAAATGGCAGTTACACAACCTGCATAACCGCCACCAATAATTATAACATCATATTTATTATATTTCTCGTTCATTAATCACCTAAGAAAATGCATCTTCTTAGCATAGTATGCCACTTTTGAACCCATAGGAAATCTAAGAAGAGTCTCTTCATCCAAGCCTTTAAATAACATCATTGTAACAAAATATACAATCGCGCCAATTATTATCGAAATCAGTGTTGATATTATATTACTAAGCTTTAAAGACATAAATCCACATAAAATCATATTAAATATTGCATAAATGATTAATACTACAATACCCATAATAACTGAAGAAATTAATGGAATTATATAACATAGATATATATTGACCTCAGCGCCGCTGTGTTTAGTTAATGCAATGGAATTGAGTAAACACATAAATAATGCATAGAAAATATTAGCTATAACAACTGCATATATATTTAATCTAAATAATTCCATTAAAAGAAACAATACTATTACATGTGCTACCAATGCAATTATTGCATTTTTTACAGGTATTCTCAACTGATCTATTCCCTGTAGTAAACCATTACTTAATGTTGATAAGGAATAGAAAATAATTGATATGGAGCCAACCCACATCATAATGTATGAAGTCGGATCAGAATCATTAAATAGCATATACATAATAGGTTTACCAAGCACTGCCATTCCTATTGCGCAAGGGAATGCAATAACCATAACAAAACGAGTAGCCATACCTATCTGTTTTTGGACTAATTTATTATCATTTGAATGAAAAGCTTTAGTCAATGTAGGAACACAGGATGCTGCCATGGCTGATGCTATTGATATAGGTACATTGGTTAAGACTTTGTATTGTCCAGTAAATACGCCCCACCATTCACCTATTTCTTTACCCGAATATCCTTGAATATGCGCAATATTTTTAAATATACCATTGTCAATAATCGAGCTTATATTATATACAGTAGTGCTTAACAATACAGGTACTATGGTCATAACCAGTATTCCCATAATATCAGTTATTGTCTCTTTACTTTTATTCTTATCTTTTTTAACTCTTTTTAGGAAAGATTTTCTAAAAGCAAAATATATAAAAAGTACAAATAATAATCCAAACAATGCACCGGTAGCTGTACCAAGAGTACCGCCGGCTGCACCAAATGCTGCAGCATATTCATCTTCATTTGCTAAAACAGCACCAATTTTATGGCCATATCTAACCATAATAATAGCGGCTATAATACTTACAATAGCGTTAATTATCTGCTCGCAAATCTGAGATATTGCACTGGGAATCATAGTGCCCAATCCCTGAAAAAATCCTCTGAATACACCGAGAATTGCAACTATTAATAGAGTTGGTGATAATACCTTTAAAGCTATTGCCGCCAAAGGTGTTTTTAATACTTCTGTAAAGAATTCTGCTCCAAAATAAACAATAAGTGAAGCTGATGTACCGCTAATAATAGCAAAAATAAGGGCCCCGCGTAAAACCTTGTATGCGTCTTTAACGTGACCCTTTGCTATTCTTGCAGAAACCAGCTTGCTTACTGCAAGCGGAATACTATAAGAAGATATTAACAGTATTATGTTGTATACTTCATAAGCAGTGCCGTAGTAATTATTACCTGCTTTACCAATAGTAGCCGTAAGTGGGATTCTGTATATTAATCCCACTATACGGCTGATTATTGAAGCAATAGCAAGGATACTACCTTGCATTATAAATCCGACATCACTGTTTCTGGATTTTTTTGACATAAATTAACTATTTCTTAGATGACTTCTCGAACTCTTCTACTGTCTCAAAATATTCATTATCTTCTACGCAATCATCCTGGCAGAGCTGAATCCATGTCTTACCTACATTAAGCTCAAGCTCTTCTCCACTTGGAGCATAGTAACGAGTAACTGTATTCTCATCACCCTTTGTCCAAGAAATCTCAACAGCACGACCATTTGTAAAGTATAATCCCTTACCTGTGTAGTCATTTAAGAAGAATCCAATGTAATCAGATCCTGTGTATGAGAACCAGTCAGCGAACTGAAGAATAATATTCTTAGCTGTTAACTGCTCGCCTGTAGCAGCATCAATCTGTGCCTTGCCAAACTCATATCTGTAATATAAACCATCCTCTTTGTTATAAATCCAATATGGATGATTGTAGTAATAGTATAGCTTGATTACTTCACAGTTTGTACCATCAGCAACCATATTAGGATCGCTTTCATCTGTAAACATGAGGTTTGGCTCAAAGCTAGATGAATAACTCATATCGTAATCTCTGTCCTTGATACCTGCAACTACACCGTCTGAAGAAGCATATAAGTTATGAGGTGCAGAGCTGTCTTTTGCTCTAAAGTACATATCTGTTGAAAGATCACCATCCAAACCGTTAAGGTTATCTACAAGCCCCTGGTCAATCAGGTCAAAAGCTGCTGGGTTACCACCAGCATGTCCATATACAGCTTCATACTCACTAGCAAAATATACAAAGTAAGGACGTGAACTTCTAACATTACCTATTCTGTCCATCCCTGAATAATCATCAAAAATAGCCATCATACGTGTTATAGATCCTTCAACAGGACACTCATAGATAATGCCTGCATTACCAACACCATACTGAGGTAAGCAATCCTTTGTATTTTCAATCATGAGTGCAAATGGTCTAGAACGTCCAATTTCCTCATCAACCCATTCACCTGTGATATAACTACGAACCTTGCCATCCTTTGTCTGTTCAAAGAAAGCACCTTTATCTTCAGCATCTGTTGGTTCTTCTGTTACAGTTACCTGTACAGGTGCATCTACAACTTCCTGTTGTTCATCCTTGCCACATGCAGCAAAACAAGATATTGCCATTGTAGCAACTAAAAATACAGAAATTAATCTCTTTTTCATTGTGATCTCCTCTTTAATCTCTTTTGATATCAAGTATGTTTAATATGATATCTTGTTTTTCAAACATGACTTGAGCTTCTTCTTCTGTCATGTGATCAAATCCCAATAAATGTAACATACTATGTGCAATTAGAAAAGCATATTCTCTAAGTACACTATGACCAAAATCCTTTGCTTGAGCTAAAATCTTCGGATAACATAAAACTATATCTCCAAGCATAACCTCACCAGTCTCAGGATTAAACAACTCATCAAATTCATCGATAAAATCGAAAACGCCAGGATACTCATAGCTTATCATTGGAAAAGATAATACATCTGTAGGTGCATCAATCTCACGAAATTCTTTATTTATTGATTGAATACCGTTTTCATCAGTAATGGTAAGACTAACTTCAGCCTCATAGGGAAATTCCAGAAAATCCAAGGTTGCATTAATAACCTTATCTGCGATTTCCTTATAATCAAAATCAAATTGTGCTAATACCTCTTCTTCAATGATTAGTGTCATGAAAGAATATCCTCGTTGGCCAGTCTCTCTCTCACCTTTAAAAAGTCATTCATCGACAACCCTGATTGATCATACATTCCGTTTTGGGAATTTTCATTTATTGTTTGATAGATAACCATATTTTGATTCCAAGATGTGCTCATTGTGCCTGAATCCAACAGCTCAATCTTGGTCACAATTGTATCTACCATATGTACTATGGCAGATTCTCTAGAACTAGGTAAAGATAAAACTCCATAATACTCAGATATTATATCAATAATTGGTACCGGAAAGCAATGGTGATTTGCAACTTTTATAGCATTATCTATTTCCGGTTCGCCTTCCATTTTTCCTAATCTGTAATAAAATCCCCCACATGCTGCAAGCTTTTCATTTGCATTAATCTCACATGCGCATAAGGCCGCAAATTTGCTCACTCTTTTAGCATGTTGATATTCAATATAAGAATATCTTCTTATATCCTTAACCAAATCATAATTATCATCTAATATTTCATCATATACATGATCATTTTTTTCAATAATCTGTTTTGTAATTAAAGGATTATATACAGAAACAAAACCACAAGTAAATACTCCACATATCAAGCTGTATATAAAAGCATCCATTGATAATTCTGTATATGTAAAATAATAAAACACCAACGGAATAAGTATGTTTACTGAAAGAATTATTATCATTGCAAAAATAGTTTCAAGAATATTTTTATTATTGCAATAATCAGAGAGCATCAACCCAAATATAATCAACATAATACTTGTAACCAGATTGTATGCACTGCTTCCTTGACATATGAACACAACTACAACTAAGTATATAGAAAGACATATGTTTATTTTATCACTTACAACATTATTTAAGATTAAAGGAATAACCATTACTGGCGCAAAAAACACAGGTGCCCATAACATTGAAGTAATGGTTATAATAAAACAAACAGCCAATGTAAAAGTAATTTTTCCATAGCTGATATAAAGCCTTTCAGGAAGTCTGTTATTTAGTCTTTCTTTTATAAGCAATACTATAAATATTAGAAAAAAACAAATGTTGATACTTCCTAAACATATACCTGCATCAAATAAAATATGGTTGTAAAAAGCAATAAAGATGTTACTAAAAATAAACATCATTAAAATCACAAGAACATAAATAAATCTTACCACAGAAATCCTATTTGTTTTTTGCATCGTTAGGTCTCCTGCTCTTTGATTTATTGTCTTGTTTTTTCTTTTGCTGTTTTTCAAACAACTCATATGCAGATACAATCTGTTGTACAAGAGGATGCCTTACTACATCCTGTCCTGTAAGATTGCATATTGCAATATCGTCTATATTTTTTAAAACTTTCATGGCCTCATCAAGACCAGACGCTTGCCCTGATGGCAAATCTTTTTGTGTCGCATCACCTGTAATTACAGCCTTCGAGCCAAAACCTATACGTGTAAGAAACATTTTCATTTGAGCAGGAGTAGTATTTTGAGCTTCATCTAAGATTATAAATGAATTATCCAATGTACGTCCGCGCATATAAGCTAAAGGTGCAACTTCAATAAGACCTTTTTCCATATTCCTTTGAAAAGCTTCTGCTCCCATTATTTGATACAAAGCATCATATAAAGGTCTAAGGTATGGATCTACTTTGCTTTGTAAATCACCTGGCAAGAAACCAAGTTTTTCGCCTGCTTCAATAGCTGGTCTTGTTAAAATAATTCTGGAAACTTCTTCATTTTTAAATGCAGTGATGGCCATCGCCATAGCAAGATATGTCTTACCGGTTCCAGCAGGCCCTACACCAAAAACAATCATTTTATCTTGTATCGCTTCAACATATTTACGCTGACCAATGGTCTTAGGTGTAACGGGTTTTCCTGATGTAGTATGACATATAATAGAACCTCTTGCTTCTGATGTAGAATGATTCTTTACATCATTAGTCGGCAATGAAAGTAAGTAATTTACCTCTTGTTGTGTAATAACGCTACCTCCCTTTGATATAGAAACAAGTTCATTGATTATTCCTTGAGCTATATGAATATTATCATTGTCACCTGTAATTCTTATTTCGCCATCTCTATCAATAAAAGATACTGATAGCTTTTTTTCAATCTTTTTAACATTTGAATCAAATTGTCCAAAAACATTTATAATATGTTCTTGAGGAATGCTTAGTGTAATTATAGAATCATCCATTTTTATCTAACAATCTCCAGTATCATAGGCCATTCTTCTATGCAAGAACTGCTGAACTGATATGCGTTTTCAATCATTTCTACTGCATTATCAGCTTTTTTCATATCATTAGCATGTACATAAGCTAAAATATCACCGGCGCTTACCTTCATGCCAACCTTTTTATTCATAATAACACCCACAGACATGTCAATAATATCATCTAATTCTTCTCTTCCGCCACCAAGAATCATTGAAGCAAGCCCAATACTTTGAGCATTTATGTCCGCAACATAGCCGTCAGTTTTTGCTACAACTTCTTTAATAATCGAAGCCCTTGAAAACTTAGAAATATCTGAAGCATAACTTACATCACCATTTTGAGCTTTTATGAATTCTTTAAATTTATCAAAAGCTTTTCCACTGCTGATGGTTTCCTTCATAAGTTCAACAGCTTTATCTTCATCCTCTTCAATTCCGGAAAACTTTATCATTTGAGATCCAAGCGCATATACTACCTGCATCAAATCATCAGGCCCCTTACCTTTGAGTGCATTTATCGCTTCAATCACCTCAAGATTATTACCTACAGCATAGCCCAACGGTTCATTCATGTTTGTCAAAACAGCAGATATTTTTTTATTAGCCATTTTACCAATTGTAACCATAGAATTAGCAAGCCTTAGGGCATCTTCTTTGTTTTTCATAAATGCACCATGACCTACAGTAACATCCAAAACAATTGCATCTGTTCCAGCTGCCAGCTTTTTACTCATTATTGAACTTGTAATAAGCGATATCTCATCTACTGTTGCTGTAAGATCTCTTAAAGCATACAGCTTTTTATCAGCTGGAGCCAGGTTTGCGGACTGTCCCGTTACAGCTATCCCAATATCATTAACCTGATTGATAAACTGACTTTCACTAATAACAACATTAAATCCTGGGAACGCTTCTAACTTATCAATTGTTCCACCTGTATGACCTAATCCTCTACCACTCATTTTGGCCACAGGAACCCCAATTGCAGCAATAATAGGTGCTAATACAAGTGTAACCTTGTCTCCGACACCCCCAGTAGAATGCTTGTCAATTTTAACGCCATTTATGGATGAAAGATCTAAAATATCGCCAGAATCTCTCATAGCCATTGTTAGATCATAGCGTTCTCTATCAGACATTCCCTTAAAATATATGGCCATTAACAATGCAGACATTTGATAATCCGGAATTTCACCACGAGTGTATCCTAATATAGTGTCTTTAATCTCCTCAGTAGATAATTCAAGTCCTTTTTTCTTTTTTTCGATAATGTCATACATCCTCATAATTTATCTCTCCTCAATAAGCCCATTATTATAGTAAATATTTATTTATGATATGGTTCATTTTTTATTATCCTAAAGCATCTATATATTTGTTCTAACAGAATCACTCTCATCAGCTGATGTGGAAACGTCATATTTGAAAAAGACAGCTTATAATCAGCCCTTGCCAATACATTACCACCCAATCCTAATGAACCTCCTATTACAAATACTATATTGCTGTTGCCATCAACTGATAGTTTTTCAATATAGTTTGCAAACTTTACAGAATCCAAAGGCTTTCCATCGATACATAATGCGATTACATAATCTTTTTCAGAAATATTCTTTAAAATACGTTCGCCTTCTTTGGATTTAATTATACTTGCTTCATGTAATGAGGCGCTTTCATCTGTTTTTTCATCTGCAACTTCAATAATAGATAAACTGCAATACTTTGATAGTCTCTTTGAATATTCATTGATTGCCTGAGAATAAAATTTTTCCTTAATCTTACCAACACAAATAACTGTAATTTTCATAAGCTTTATTTTAGAACATTTACCTTTCTTTAACAACGACAATAGTTACTATGAAATAAAAAAACGAACCGGCGGGGTTCGTTTTTTTAAAAAGGGAGAATAATGTTATGAAAAAAATGTTTCTCTTTCGAGATGAGATTATAATATAAGATAAATATGTACAAACTATTTACATCATGTGTATTAAAAGTGAAATAAATTATTTATTTCTGTGAAATTGTCAAATAATTAAGTAGAACTCACTCTTATACTGTTCACTTACATTTCCATGCTTATCTATAATAATAACAGATAAAACACTTCCTCCAGGTAAAACAGGAAATGAACCTGTATATAATGTTGAAGCTTCCGTAGGGGTACTTCCATCCCATGTATAATAAGCTGATGCCCCCTCTGGAACCTCTATAGATATCAATGTCTCTTCAAAGAACACACCACCACTCGGAGTAACAATAGGCATGGAAGGCGCATCATAGGATATCGTATATGTTTTTGATACTATCTCGCCATATTCTCCATCCTCAGTACAACAAACTGCATTTATAGTTGTAGTTCCTTCTGTAAGTATTACATTATGTCTAAACTTAAAACCTTGTATAGTCGGATCTTTTCCATCCAAAGTATAGAATATGTCATAACCATCTATTGATTTTATTTCTAATTCTATATCCTGGTTGTATTCTCCTTCTTCGATTGAAAACGAAGGAGGGAATATTATATAACTGGTTATTAGTTCTCTTACATCCTGGTTTTCGGTATTTCCCAAAAGATCATATATTTTTTTAGTCTCACCCAAAGCATAATAAGACTTCGTCAGATAAATGTAGATATCTGTGCTTGTTGAGTCCAATTCATGAGCAGCCAGCATCGCCTCTACACAATTATTGTAATCCTTTATTTCGAAGCACATTCTGCCCCAATTATAGACTGCATCATAAGACTTATCATCAGCTAAAGCTGCTTCACGATAATAGTAAGTAGCGTCAGTATATTTACCAATACTTTCAGCATCTACAGCATGTTGATAGAGATAATTATATGAATTTGTATATAAGTGTATTATTACAAAGATTAACAGTACAAATAAAATTAATGTCCCAGTAATAATAGACACCCTGACTACAAATCTTCGATTTGAATACTCTGGCCCGTCAGTATTTGCATTATTTAAAGATTGTAAATCACCAGAATTGATTAGACTCTGTTCTTCTACATTTGCATAAACTCCTTCAGCAAACTCAACGGTTTTGTCTTTATCTTCAACTATAGAAGTAAGTAATTCCTCTTCTAATATATCGTAATTGGGTACAAGCTGAATAGACTCTCCACAATGCGGACAGTAAATCAAACCATTTTCAATTTCATTTTTGCATTTACTACAAATCATTATGTTAGAAAAGTCCAGTAATCACACCATCGTTATCAACGTCGATATTATTAGCAGCAGGTTCTTTAGGAAGTCCTGGCATTGTCATAATCGAACCTGTTATTGCCACAACAAATCCAGCTCCTGCAGAAGCATATACTTCTCTTACATTAACAGTAAAATCAGATGGACGGCCTAACTTGGTCTGATCGTCTGACAAAGAATACTGTGTTTTAGCCATACATACTGGGAAATCACCCATACCCATTGAAGTAATCTTTTCAAGAGCTTTTTTAGCAGCAGGTGAGAAGCTTACCCCATCTGCGCCATAGATTTCCTTTGCTATAGTATTGATTTTATCCTCAAGCGAAATATTTAGAGGATACAAAGGAGTATAATTACTTTTTTTATTGTCCAATACATCGCAAACCTTTTGTGCTAATTCCAAGCCACCTTCGCCGCCTTTTTCCCATACTTTTGCAAGGGCAAATTCACAGCCTCTTGATTCACAGAATTCCTTAATATAATTAGTCTCAGCCTCTGTATCAGTTATAAAAGCATTAAGCGTAACTACAACTGGAACATTATATTTCTGAAGATTCTCGATGTGCTTCTCAAGATTTACAATACCTCTCTTCAATGCATCAAGATTTTCATTAGTAAGATCTGATTTTGGAACTCCGCCGTTATATTTTAAAGCTCTAACTGTAGCCACTAACACAATTGCATCAGGCTTCAATCCAGCCATACGGCACTTTATATCCAAGAACTTTTCCGCGCCAAGATCTGCTCCAAATCCTGCCTCTGTAACTGTTATATCTGCCATTTTAAGGGCAGCCTTAGTAGCTCTTACAGAGTTGCATCCGTGAGCTATATTAGCAAAAGGACCACCATGTACTATCGCTGGAGTATGCTCTAATGTCTGAATTAGATTTGGCTTTATTGCATCCTTTAATAATGCAGCCATTGCACCAACTGCTTTTAAGTCACCTGCAGTAACCGGATCACCTGAAAAATTATATGCTACGATTATTTTGCTTAATCTTCTCTTTAGATCATCCATATCATCAGCCAAGCAAAGGATAGCCATAATCTCAGATGCAACTGTAATTATAAAATGGTCCTCTCTTACCATTCCATCTGCTTTTGCTCCAAGTCCAATGACAATGTTTCTGAGAGCTCTGTCGTTCATATCAAGACATCTCTTCCACACAACCTGTCTAGGGTCTATACCCAATTGATTACCCTGCTGAATATGATTATCCAGCATAGCTGCCAACAGATTATTGGCAGATGTAATAGCATGGAAATCACCTGTAAAATGAAGATTTAAATCTTCCATGGGAACAACCTGAGAATAGCCGCCACCTGCAGCGCCGCCCTTAATTCCAAAGCATGGACCTAAAGATGGCTCGCGAAGTGCAAGACATACCTTTCTTCCAAGCCGAGATATAGCCTGAGAAAGACCAACAGAAACTGTTGTTTTGCCTTCACCAGCTGGTGTTGGATTAATAGCAGTAACAAGTACAAGCTTACCAGTAGGATTAGATTCAATGGACTTTAAATATTCATCTGAAAGCTTTGCTTTGTATTTACCGTAAAACTCTAAATCATCCTCCTGAATACCAAGCTGTTTTGCTACATTAACGATTGGTTCTAGTGTTGCCTCCTGGGCGATTTGAATATCAGATTTCATTTCTTTCTCCTTTTATAACGAATTTGAATTCTTTTGTAGAAGTTCTTCAAATTCAACAATGCTCATTCTAATCTCTCTAGGTTTTGTACCTACTTCAGGTCCTACAACTTTTGCCTCACATAACTGGTCCATAATCCTTGCTGCACGGTTAAAACCTATCCTAAAATTACGCTGTAAGTAACCTATAGATCCCTTTTGATTTTCTATTACCAATCTGCCAGCATCAGCAAAAAGACTATCCAAAGAATTATCTGGCTCAGGTCCTATACTTACTGAATTTCCACTAGCTGAGTTATTATCGATCTGAGCAGATATATTGGTGTCATATTCATTAGCAGCATTGTTATTCTTGATATAATCTACAACTTTTGCTACTTCTTCGTCTGATACAAAAGCACCTTGAACTCTGATCGGTTTTGAAAGATTCTGTGGTGCATACAACATATCACCGTTTCCAAGTAAGTCCTCAGCTCCTGTCATGTCAAGAATTACTCTTGAATCAGTTCCGCTTGCTACAGAAAAGGCTATACGTGATGGAACATTTGCCTTTATAAGACCTGTGATAACATTGGCTGTAGGTCTTTGTGTCGCAATAATCAAATGTATACCACAAGCTCTTGCTAATTGAGCCAATCTGACAATTGACTCTTCTACATCAGCTGCAGCGACCATCATAAGATCGGCCAACTCATCAAGAATTATAACAATTTGAGTCATTCTTTGCATGTTATCATCAGGAAACGTTTCCTGCAGCAGTCCTGCATCAAATTTCTCATTGTATCCTTCAATATTTCTAACACCAACTTTTTTCATCAGCTCATAGCGGTCGGTCATTTCTTTTACCGCCCAATGAAGTGCGCCAGCAGCTTTTTTGGCATCTGTGATAACTGGTAAAAGTAAATGAGGTATGCCATTATATACCGATAACTCTACCATTTTAGGATCTACCATTATAAGTTTAACGAAATTCGGATCTGCGTGGTATAAAATACTCATAATAATTGTATTAATACAAACTGATTTACCAGATCCTGTTGCACCTGCAATAAGTAAATGAGGCATTTTTTCAATATTGCCAACAATTACCTCTCCAGAAATATCTTTACCTACACAAAAAGCTATTTTTGACTTAGATTCCTTGAAAGCTTTAGATGATACAAGCTCTCTAAAACCTACCAGAGTCTTTTCTTTATTTGGAACTTCTATACCAATAGCTGACTTTCCAGGAATAGGCGCCTCTATTCTTACATCTGTGACTGCCATACTAAGCTTAATGTCATCAGACAAATTAACAACTTTTGAAACCTTGGTACCCTCTGCTATTTCTATCTCATATCTTGTTACCGAAGGACCTAGAGTAACTTCGGATACTCTGGCAGAAACACCAAAATTACTTAGAGTTCGTTGAAGCTTTTGAGCCATTTCATTTAGATATGATTTGCTGTCTCCAGCACCTTTACGAGGTTCATTAAGCAAATTAAGAGGAGGAAATCTATATGGCTTATTAGTTTTATTTTCCTCTTCTTTAATTGTTTCTTTTAGTGTCTTTTCTGTATTATCAGGTGTTCTTTCAGTAAATGAAGTATTTGCCTGTGGCTTAGGTGTATTAATAACAGGAATAAATTCCGGTGTTATTTCTTTTACTTCAAGTTCTTCTTCAACAGGTGCAATGCCAACATTTTCAAGCTCTATAGTATTTTGACTATACAAATCAATATTTGACTTACTGTTTTTATTATTCGCTTTAAGCTTTGTTCTGGCAGATGAAACAACTTCCTTATCATCACCAAGATTAATCTTTATCTCCTGGGTATCCTCACAAAAAGTTCCAAACATAGAAGTATTAGAAGTTACTCCACTACGTTTTCTGCTGCTTCTTGGACTGCCATCATTAAATTCCTGTACTGATTGTCGGTCTAATTCTTCCCTTATCAGTTGCTGCCGTATACTTCGTTCTGATTCTAATCTTTCCTGATCTTTTGCTCTTTCTATTTGTTGTCTTTTTACACGTTCAATACGTTTATTGGCAGCTCTGTCTGCTCGATATCTGTTAGAATGTTGAATTCTGTCAAAAGCAAATTTTTCAAATATCATTACTGCACATACAATCATTACGATAATATCTACAATATATGCTCCTGCAAGTCCAATATTATTTACTAAAATTAACGCAAGCCCGGCACCAATTAACCCGCCCCCATTTTTGTATTCACTACTAAAGTCAAAAGCAGATTTCAAATCAAAAATATTTTCGCCATGAATAATAAGTTCTACAAAAAAACTAATAAACATAACAAAAACAAAGGCAGCAATTACTTTAATTACAGCAACTTTATTTCCATAATTTGAAATAATAAAAAAAGCTGATATTACGCCTAAAACAGGAATAATATACTGTACTATTCCAAAAATACCAAAGAATAAACCTGCCAAAGCAGAACCAAAAGAACCACCAAAGCCAAAATTGCTGATAATCAGCAATATCGCTATAGCTATTGACGTCCATAGTATTATTTCCTTCGTAATCTCAGTCATATATGGATCTGTCAGCCTTATTTCTTCTTCAATTTTTAGATTATTCTTTGTATTTTTTTTAGAATTGTTTGTTCTGTTATTAGTTTTTGAAGAACTTTTGTTTTTAGTGTTAGTACTGTTGCGCTTTGAGCTACTTGATTTAGTTGTATTATTATTGCCTTTCGTAGCCAAACTTTCACCTCATTATGTTCTTATATCAATAATAAGAGAATAGCCTAAACCATTCTCTTATCAATAGTTTTATATTTAGCCGATAAGATAATTATAAATATTCTCATATCGTTCTTTTTGCTTCGACCATGAATAGTTTTTATTCATGCCTCGTTCCACCATCTTATTCCACTGAGCTTTCTTATCAAAGAAAATATACTTACTATAGTTAACAGTATTAAGCAATTCATCACCATTGTAATTTGCAAACGAGAATCCATCACCTGTCTTATCAAACTCATTGTAAGCTTCTACAGTATCTCTTAAACCACCTGTCTCACGGACTATTGGTACAGTACCGTATCTAAATGAAATCAATTGAGTTAGTCCACATGGCTCAAATCTTGATGGCATCAAAAATGCATCAGCTGCAGCATATAACTTGTGAGCCAAATCCTCGCTGTAACAAATATTAGCAGATACTTTTTCAGGATATTTCCAAGCATAATGCCTAAACATATTCTCGTATTGCGACTCACCAGTACCTATAACAACAAGCTGAGTATAATCATCAACTATACCTTCTATACAATAGTTTATTAGATCCAAACCTTTTTGATCAGTAAGTCGTGATATCAAACCTATCAGGTATTTTTTATCGTCAACCTCAAGGCCTAACATTTCCTGAAGTTTGACTTTATTTATTTTCTTATTCTTTCTAAAATTTGAAACATCGAAATTCTTAAACAACGTTGAGTCATTAGCTGGATCATAAATAGTATTGTCTATACCATTAACAATTCCTTGCATATCATAATGTCTGGCACTCATAAGTCCGTCCAAGCCTTCGCCATAGAATGGAGTTTGTATCTCATTACAATATGTTTCACTAACCGTAGTTATATAGTCTGCATATACAAGACCACCCTTTAGCATATTGCCAGACTTTTTATACTCTAACTTGTCAGGCGAAAATAATTCCATAGGAAGTCCTGATAAACCTTGCACTGTCTCTACATCCCAAATTCCCTGAAATTTAAGGTTATGAATAGTCATAATAGACTTCATACCCCAGAAAAACTGGTCTCCTTGAAATATAGTCTTTAGATATACTGGTATAAATCCTGTTTGCCAATCATGACAGTGAATAATATCTGGTTGAAAACCGATAATAGGAAGCATGGATAATACTGCTTTATCAAAATAGATAAACTTCTCTATATCCCATCTGGTCTCTGAATATGGATAAAAGCATTCAAAATACTCTAAGTTGTCAATAAAATAATAAATGACATTATTGTATTCATACTGCATTATTCCAACATACTTCTCACCCATGTATGGGCCAAGATTCATGTAGAAACTGTCTACGAATTCAAATTGATCCCTGTACTGTGGTGGAATGCAAGTATAGTTAGGTAAAACAACTCTTACATCCCAATACTCTTTTGTATATTCCTTGGGTAATGCACCAACAACATCAGCCAAGCCGCCTGTTTTTACAAAAGGTACGCACTCACTAGAAGCGAAAAGAATTTTGTTCATAAAAAATACCCCTCAATACATTTTATGCAATATTATTCATCCCAATTATGATAAACCTGCTGAACATCATCATCTTCATCAAGTAAATCTAATATTTTATTAATCTTATACAAATCCTGTTCGTCTGTTAATTCTACATAAGTCTGTGGAATCATTGTAACTTCAGCATCAGCCATTGGAATACCACTAGCTTCTAAAGCTTCTCGCACTTCAGAGAAATTTTCAGGGTCTGTATAGATTTCAAAACAATCTTCTTCTTCTGAAAAATCTTCTGCGCCTGCATCTAAAGCCTGCATCATTAAATCATCAGCATCCATATCGCAGTCTTCTTTAGATACAATAATCTGTCCTTTTTTATCAAACATAAACGACACGCACCCTGGAGTACCAATGCTTCCACCGCCCTTTGTAAATGCAGAGCGTACATTTGCTGCTGTTCTGTTACGATTATCTGTTAAACAATCTACAATAATTGCTGTACCGTTTGGACCGTAGCCTTCATACGATACAGCTTCATAATTTACTGAGTTAGCATCTCCAGCGGCCTTCTTGATACCGTTTTCAATTGTAGCATTTGGTACATTATTTGACTTTGCTTTTGCAATAACATCTCTAAGCTTTGAATTGTTCTTAGGATCTGGTCCGCCTTCCTTTACGGCAATAGCAATTTCACGACCAATAATAGTAAATATTTTGCCTTTAGCAGCATCATTTTTTTCCTTTTTATGCTTAATATTGGCAAATTTTGAATGTCCTGACATAGATAAACCTTCTTTCTTTTTAATCTATAAAATTATATCAAAAAACATACTGTTTCTCAATCTTTCTTAACATCTGAAGACTCCTCTTCATCCACTTTAATCTTATGAACGACAACCTCTTCTATAACCTTGGAAGATACGTTTTTAACAGCGTATTCAAAATTATCATCGGCTACAACAAAAGATGAATTATCCTCAGGAATTTTACCCAATAACGATATAATGTATCCATTTAAAGTTTCGAAATCCTCCGATAATAATATACCTAAAGATTCTTCAACTTCTTCAAGCGTGGTAGAACCATCCATAATGAATTCATTTGTTCCACACTGTTCAATAGTAGCATCTTCTTCATCATGTTCGTCTTGAATGTTACCAACTATTTCTTCCAAAATATCTTCCATTGATAAAATGCCAGACACCTGACCATATTCATCTATAACAATAATCATATGGTTCTTTTTGTTCTGCATTTTAGCAAACAAAGTGTTAATGCCATGTGTCTCAGGTACTGACTCTGCAGGTGACAATAAATCTGGAATATCGCTAATTGCAATATCAAAATAATTACTGTTTTCAACAAGACGAAGAATATCTTTAATATGAATTATTCCAATGATGTCATCCAATTCTTCTTTATATACGGGATAACGACTGAAATGATGGTCATTAACAAATTCTATCGTCTCTTTTAGCGTCAAACCAGAATCAATGGCAACAATATTTTTTCTGTGAACCATGATATCTTTCACATCTGTATCTGAAAACTCAAAAATATTTTGAATCATTGTAGCCTCAGATGCCAATATATTTCCGCTTTCATGGCCTTCGTTGACCATAGAAACGATTTCTTCTTCTGTTACCTTTTCATTTTTTGATTTTTTATACAATATATAAATAATTATAGCCTCAACTATAATAATTCCTATAAGTATCAATAAAATATAGGGGTTACACCCTTCGTCCATCATTTTTCCTCCTTAATCTTCCTTTAAATTACCATCTTCTATGTATACTCTAGGGATTCTTTCACCTAAATCACATACAAATTCATAATTAAATCTGCCGGAAAGCTCACCTAGTTCTTCCATCGTGATGGATTCATCTCCCATTTTTCCTATTAATACAACTTCATCTCCTAGTTTTGTATCAGGGATATCCGAAACATCTATCATAAACTGATCCATACAAATTCTTCCAACTATAGGAGCTTTTTTCCCATGTATTATAACATATCCTTTATTTGAAAGACTCCTTGCATATCCATCAGCATATCCCACAGGTACAGTTGCAATTACACTATCTCTATGAGTAATATAGGTACCTCCATAAGAAATCGGCTGACCTTTTTTTAGATTCTTAACAAAAGATACATGGGAATATAACGACATGGCAGGTCTTAAATCAAGGGATTTGTCTACAAACTCAGAAGGCCATAATCCATATGTTGTAATACCACTTCTTACCAAATCGAGTTTATATTCTTTTAAATCTAAAATTGCGGCTGAGTTTGCACAATGATATACATCAAATCTGATATTATTTTCTATTAGCCTATCCTTCATACTATTAAAGGCATCAAATTGAACTTTTGTAAAATCTTTATTCTCTTCATCAGCTTTCGAAAAATGAGTAAACATTCCCTCTAATCTGATATTAGGTAAATCCGCAATTTCTTTTATTTCTTCTATAGATGCTTCATTGCACTCAAATCCAATTCTATGCATTCCTGTATCAATTTTTATATGTATTTTTACAGTTTTATTTTGTAACGAAGCACAAGCAGATAGTTTTCTTGCCATATCAAGCGATACAACACAAGGTCTAATATCGTATCTGACTATTTTTTCATAATCATCTTCAAATACAAAACCTAAAATTAATATAGGTTTTTTTATTCCAAGAGCTCTAATTGCAACAGCTTCTTCTATCGTAGCAACAGCAAATCCATATATATAGTCTATGGCTTCTAATGCACTGGCCACTTCGATACTTCCGTGTCCATAACCATTGGCTTTAATAACTGCCATAATAGGTGTATCATTACCAATATGTTCTTTTAATACCCTGATATTGTGCTTTATATTGTCTAGATTTATTACAGCACAAACTCTTTTATGATTTTTCATAATATCCTTACATCACAAAAAGACTAAACATACGTCTAGCCTCTTTCCTTCTCTATAGAATCTAAATCGATATCTTCAAGTAACTCATCAGATTTATCTAAATCAATATTTAATGTATTATCTTCATCATATGATTCAGGCTTATCATCTAATATTGAAAGTCCAAACTCGCCTGCAGTAATATCAAAAATATCTAATATGTCTTTACCAAAGACATCATGCATATAAGCATAAATCTCACGATTATTAATCTCACGATTTTGTTTTCTGATTATATTTTTCTTGAGTTGAACACGAACCGTCTTAATCCATTCTGTAATTTCATCAGCTTCCTTTGAATTGGCTCTAAGCTTGTCATAGCAAAACGACATTGTTGCATCCATAAGCTGATATTTACATGCCTCTATGATACTTGGGATATTTAAAAGCTCATCTTCCCTTTCATTCAGCCTCTCATTACATTCCTCTAGCAATCGCTTATCATCATCGAGCTTTTTTGAAACCAGATCCGAGGTACCCTCCATATTGGACATGACAGACTTCATAAGGTTTTCTTTTACTTTTTTAAGGTCTTTTATTTCCTGCTTGACCTCAGCTTGTCTTTTAAGCAATTCACTAATTTGAGCTTCAATTGCTTTTACATCTTCAGGTTTTCCGCCAAGCGCAAAAAGTCTGTGCCACTTTTGATCTAAAACCATAAGTGGTATCTTAACATTTAATAACGACTCTTTAAAATCATGCTTTTCACTCAAGAAATCTCACCTACTTTTTATGCTGCGAGATATTATAAGACAATTGCATTAAACTATCTGATAGATGTACGTTTTCAACAACCAGTCCTTCAATATCATCCAAATCAACATGGGCAAAGTTCCAAATCGAGGTTACACCTAAGCTTACAAGCTTTAATGCAGTAGCCTTGGCATTGTGCTTAGGTAATGTTAATGCAGCAATCTCTACCTTATTATTCTCTAAAAATTTTGGCAAATCGTCAAGCATCATTATTGGCAAATCTCTGACTACCTTACCCTCAAGTTCAGGATTTACATCAAATAATCCTATTATTTTAAAACCAACCTTTTCAAATTTAACATAATTGGCAATTGCCTGACCTAAATTACCTGCCCCAATTACAATTACATTGTGCACATCATTTACACCAAGAATATTTCCTATCTCTTCTCTTAGATAAGCAACATTATAGCCATACCCTTGTTGTCCAAATCCACCAAAATTATTAAGATCTTGACGAATTTGTGAAGCCGTAACATGCATTCTAGCCGATAAATCATTTGATGAAATACGCTCAATTCCATCATCCAGCAATTCTCCCAAATATCTATAATATCTAGGCAGTCTTCTAATTACGGCTTGAGAAATCTCTTTATCCACAGTAATGCCTCCCATAAATTTATAAACTAATTATAGATTTAGCATAATAGTCTGTCAAGAATTTAACAATTCCCATTCATTGTACAACTCTTCAAGCTCATTCTTAATCAAATTTTGCTTAGTGCTTAGTTCATTTAACTTGGCTGAATTAGTAGCATTATTAGGATCTGCAAATTCTTCATCAATCTTAGACGATTCTTCTTCAAGTTGAGTTATTTTATCTTCTATATTTTTGATTTTATTAGCAAGTTTTCTTTTATCAGCTTCAAGCTTTTTTTGTTCTAAATAATCGATTTTACCTGAATTATCATTAGATATTATTGTATTAGTATCTGAGCTATTATTTATAATACCTGTAAGCTGTTCTTTTTTTGCTAAATAATCATCATAATTGCCTAAATACTTAGTTAACGTACCATTCTTTAGTTCCAACACCATGTTGGCCGTTTGATTAACAAAATATCTGTCATGAGATACATATATCAATGTTCCGTCATATTCCTTTAGCGCTTCTTCAAGCATCTGTTTGGATTCCATATCTAAATGATTTGTCGGTTCATCTAAAATCAAAAAATTCGATTTGCTTAGCATAAGTTTAGCCAAAGCAACTCGTCCTCTTTCACCACCAGATAAAGCACCTATAGGCTTAAATACGTCATCTTCAGTAAACAAAAAAGCTGCTAAAGTATTTCTTACCTTTGTTTCGGTAAGATTTGGATATGCATCATGAATTTCAGAAAATATAGTTTTATTATTATCAAGGCCTTGCTGTTCCTGATCGTAGTATCCTATTGTAACATTGGAACCAGTTTTAATATTTCCACACTCAAAATCAGTCAGTCCGTTAATAACTTTTAGTATTGTAGTCTTTCCTGTTCCATTATCGCCTATAATAGCAATTCTGTCTCCTTTGTGTACATCAAAGCTAAGATTGCTAAAAATGTTTTTGGAACCATAATTCTTTGTGACATTGTTAAAAAATAAAACATCCTTACCACTTTCAATTTCAGTTTCAAGAGAAAGCTGCATATAATTATTCTCATATGCAGGTGCCTCTATTACATCCATCTTATCCAGTAATTTTTTTCTGCTTTCAGCTCTTTTTATTGATTTTTCTCTGTTATATGATTGGAGTTTTTCAATAACCTGTTTTTGATGTTC
>JABUSV010000155.1 GCA_021442555.1 Pseudobutyrivibrio sp.
TTCATTGCCAGCAATGAATCAGTACCGATAGGTAATTGCTCCTGCATCATGGTATTAACCATTGCAAGGCTTTTATCATTCACACTAATCCCGGCAGTGTTTAAAGCATTAAGTAAAATCGGATTGCCTATCAATCCATTGCTAATAGGTTTTATTTGCACAGTAACACCATCATTATTCTTTACTTCAAAAAATAATGACTGGCCTTCTTCTATGGATACCCCTGCATCTAATCTGGCATATACTGACTGACCATTGGATAAGTTGATTGTAACCTTGCCATTATCAACACTACTAACCGAGCCCTCAAAAATAGTTCCTTGTTTGAGATCGGAAATAACTGTTGCTGTACTGGTAGTTGCCATTTTATTATTTGTTGCAGCTTCCAATCCGTTTGCAATATTCTGATACTGATTAAAACCGTTATTTGAAATATGCATTTTTAAACGAAATTACCTATAAAGCTCCTGCGATGAATAGGACATGGCCCATACTTTTTAAGGGTCTCTATATGTTCTGCTGTTCCATATCCTTTGTTAGCAGCAAAACCATATTCAGGATATATTTTATCGTATTCTTCCATCATACGATCCCTTGTCACCTTTGCAATAATTGAAGCTGCGCCTATGGATACAGACTTGGCGTCACCCTTTATAATTGCAACCTGTTTGATGTCAACAAGAGGTATAGTGACAGCATCATTGAGTAAAATATCCGGTTGAACTGATAATTCTCCTATAGCCTGACGCATAGCCTCGTATGTGGCCTGTAATATATTTATTTCATCTATCCTGGCTTCCGATGCCATTCCTATTCCAACAGCGGTTGCCTTAGCCATAATTTCTTCATACAGTTCTTCACGTTTTTTTGCCGATAATTTTTTTGAATCATTAATATGTAAAATCTCACAGTCTTTAGGCAGGATAACAGCAGCTGTTACTACAGGGCCTGCTAATGGTCCTCGACCCACCTCATCTATTCCAGCAATATGTGGGTATTGCAATTCATATTTATGCTCATATTCTCTAAGAGATTCAAGACGTTCTCTTTCAACTCTAAGCTTATCCATTTTTCTCACAGCTTGATCTATAAGCTTAGCAACACCAGGCCTGCCATCATTAACATATTCATCAATAAAATCACTAAGAGTCTCTATACTTGTGTCATCCAGTTGTTGCTTAATATCGCTTATTTTTTTCTCATTCATTATTCAATATTCTCCACAAATCCTATCTCATTAAAAGGAAATATTCTAAACCAGGCTCGTCCTTCTATTTCAGAGCCTTTAATATTTCCCACTGATTCAAATCTGCTATCTGTACTGTTATTACGATTATCTCCTAATACAAAGTATTCATCTGGAGCCAGAATAATAGTCTCTGCTGCCAGTCCCTGATTAGATATGATTTCAGTACCATATTGTTCCGCCAACACTTCACCATTAATATAGATTCTTCCATCTGCATCAATGTATATCGTCTCACCTGGAAGCCCAATAATTCTTTTGATATAGAAAGTATCATCCTCATATTGATAAGGAAAAACAACAACATCAAATCTATCTGGCGTAGAAAACCGATAGCTAATCTTATCAACAATAATATTATCTCCATCTGACAGAGTATCTTCCATGGACGAACCACTAACAATAGTTCTTTGAGCAACAAACTGTGTAAAAAGAAAAGTAATAGCAAAGCAAATAATCAAGTAAATGAACATACTGCCAATTTCAGCTAAAATGTCCTTTACGGTTAGTTCTTCATCATCTATTTCTACAGATTTTTTCTTGCCTTTAGTTTTAGGCTTATTGCTCTTTTTAGTTATAGATTTATCTTTGTCAAAATCAATAACATCTATCTTATTATCAGCAATGTTTTCTCTTGCAACATTAATTGCATCTAATACTTTTTTCTCTTCTTTATCAAAATCAATTATGTTCATTCTAGTTGTCCTGTTCTGGAAGTTCTAAGGTTATTCTGCCCAGTGTGCCACTTCTAAATTCATCAATCAGGGTATAAGCCGCCTTGTCATAATCCAACTCCCCGCCCTTTTTTACAAAATTACGAGAAGCAGCTATATCTACTAAGATATCATAGCATTCCTTATTAACATCAATCTGATACCTGTCATTAAGATATTTCGGATACTTATCACATAAAAATTTAATTAGTTCAATCGATAATTCTCTGGTCTCGATAATTGCATCATTGATTGAACCTATAAATGCGAGATTGAGTCCTACCTTGTTGTCTTCAAACTTCGGCCACAAGATACCAGGAGTATCCAGAAGCTCTACAGCTTTATTGAGCTTAATCCACTGTTTACCCTTAGTAACACCCGGCTTATTTCCGGTCTTTGCAACAGCTTTGCCCGCAAAAGAATTAATAAAGGTAGATTTTCCTACATTTGGAATTCCTACAACCATGGCTCTAACCGGTCTGTTTTTAATTCCTCTTGCTCTGTCCTTTTCAAATTTTGCCGCACAAACCCTATCTAACGTAGCTTGTACGTCCTTCATGTTTTTGCGATTTCTTGAATCAAGACCAACCGCATAAAATCCTTGTGCTACAAAATACTCAATCCATCTGTTATTACTTTTTTCGTCAGCCAAGTCAGCTTTATTTAGCAAGACAAGTCTCAATTTATTCTTAGCCAAGTCATTTATATCCGGGTTGCGCGACGCAACAGGACATCTTGCATCTATAACCTCTATTACAAGATCAATAAGCTTAATATCCTCCTGCATTTGTCTTTTTGCCTTGGTCATATGACCAGGATACCATTGAAATTCCATAATACTAAAATGGGTATTTAGCCCAAACCTTTCCATAAATATCACCAATGGTTACATTACCTATGGTGTCATATCTTGAATCTTCACTATAGTTTGGATTATCTCCAATAACAAAATATTCTCCATTACCTATTGTAATCTCTGAGGAAGCCATTCCTGCATCGTTGATATATTCTCTGCCTGCAGAGCCTGTAAATCTGACGCCATTAACATACAATCTGCCTTTTTTAATAAGTACTGTATCTCCAGGGCCTGCAATAATTCTCTTAATACTGTAATTGGCATTAACATTAGCTTTGGGTTTAAATACAATAACATCTCCTGGTTCTGGTTCAAAGAAGCTATAAGCAGTCGTATTAACAAGTACCATCTGCCTACTGTTATATGTAGGCTCCATAGATGCATTACTTATCTCAATTTGCTTACCAAAGGCATCTACCACAAGATAGGCCGCCCATATTGTAAGTGCTGTTTCTGCCAAAAAAAGTAATACTTTTCCTATTCTTGCTTTATTGATTTTACGGCGTCTTCTACGAAAATTTAATCCGCTTTTTTTACCACCAAATATTATCCTGAATCTTCGTTTTATACTAGTAAACATATCCCAATCCTGACATAAATATACATAATATAATATACCTCAATTATTGCTTTTTTGCAAAAAAAGAGCAGCCGCTGTGCGACTGCTCAAAATATCATTAGATTCTTTCCTTAACCTTAGCCTTCTTACCTGTGAGTTCTCTTAAGTAGTAAAGCTTAGCTCTACGAACCTTACCCTTACGAACTACTTCGATTTTCTCAACGTTAGGGCTGTGAAGTGGCCATGTCTTCTCTACACCAACACCGTTAGAGTTCTTGCGAACTGTGAATGTCTCACGGTTGCTTCCACCCTGTCTCTTAATAACTGTACCCTCGAATACCTGTGTACGAGTACGGTTACCCTCAACGATACGGCCGTATACCTTAACAGTATCACCAACTTCAAACTCAGCTACTTCTGACTTAAGCTCAGCAGCTTCGATGTTCTTAATAATTTCATTTGCGTTCATATTAAACCTCCTAAATATACGCGATGTTCTGTAAAGCACATGCTTCAGAGGACCATCTCTTCTATTAGCAACTCATGTATAATAGCATGAATTAGATACAAAATCAATACAATTTTTATTTATCATCATAAAGATGACACTTTACAATATGACCATTGCCCATATCCTTAGCCTCTGGTTCAACCTGGCTACAGATACCCATGCAATGCTTACATCTTGTATGGAACTTACATCCCTTAGGTGGATTAGCTGGAGATGGAATATCGCCCTCTAATAATATTCTATCCATCTTGTGATCTGGGTCAGCAACAGGAACCGCTGAAAACAAAGCCTGTGTATATGGATGAAGAGGCTTTGCAAAAATATCTTCTTTTGAACCTGTTTCCATCATAGTACCAAGGTACATAACTCCAATAGAATCTGAAATATGCTCAACTACTGACAAATCATGAGAAATGAACAGATATGTAAGCTTTCTTTCTTTCTGTAAGTCCTTCATAAGGTTAATAATCTGAGCCTGAATGGAAACGTCAAGTGCAGATACAGGCTCATCACATACAATAAAAGATGGATTAAGAGCAAGAGCACGAGCTATACATATTCTCTGTCTCTGTCCACCTGAGAACTCATGTGGATATCTGTCAATATAATAAGGTCTGAGACCACAGTCCTCCATTACCTTGAGGATATAATCACGATATTCGCTCTTCGAAACTATACCGTGTTCCCTAACAGCCTCACCGATGATTTCACCAACTGGCATACGAGGATCAAGCGATGAAAATGGATCCTGAAAAATCATCTGCATAGAAGGTCTAAGTGGTCTCAAATCCTTCTTTTTAACAGAAGTCATGTCAATACCGTTAATCTTTACTGTACCTTCTGTAGGTTCAATTAATCTAAGAAGTGTTCTTCCCAGTGTAGACTTACCACAGCCTGACTCTCCTACAAGGCCAAATGTCTCGCCTTCTTTAATTCTAAAGCTTACATCATCTACTGCTCTTACAGCACCGATTTCCTTCTGAAGAATACCTGACTTAATAGGGAAATACTTTTTTAAATGGTCGACTTCAACAACATACTTTTCTTCAGCCATTAGTTTTCTCCCCCTTTCTTGCCGCAAAGATAGCAGCTTACCTTGTGTGTCTTTGAAAGAGATACAAGCTCTGGGTATAAACCTTCACATGCCTCTACACAAGACTCACATCTATTCTTGAAATAACAATGCTCAGGGAGATTGATTGGATTTGGTACATTACCAGGAATAGAATAAAGTCTGTCAATCTTTTCTCCAAGCATAGGCTTAGACTTCATAAGTCCAATAGTATATGGGTGTGCTGGATGATGGAAAATATCCTCTGCGGTACCCTGTTCTACTACACGACCAGCATACATAACTACAACATAATCAGCCATCTCAGCAACCACGCCAAGATCGTGAGTAATTAACATAATAGATGCATTGATTTTGTCCTTGAGATTTCTAAGCAAATCAAGAATCTGTGCCTGAATAGTAACATCTAACGCTGTAGTTGGCTCATCAGCAATTATTAGCTGCGGATCACAGCATAACGCCATTGCTATTACTACACGCTGTCTCATACCACCTGAAAGTTCATGTGGATAGTTATTGAGGATACCTTCTCTTTTGATACCAACTAGTTCAAGCACCTCAAGAGCTCTTGCTTCTACCTCATCCTTTTTAAGTTCAGGCATATGAAGTGAAATACACTCACATAACTGGTCACCAATAGTAAATACTGGATTAAGCGCCGTCATAGGCTCTTGGAATATCATGGATATCTCATTACCACGAATCTTTTCAAATTCTTTACGAGGAAGCTTGGTAAGATCTACTGCTCTATTCTGGCTCTTTTGATTATATCTTATAGAACCACCAGCAACCTGACCTGTAGGTCCGGCAAGTAATCCCATTGTAGTAAGGGATGTAACAGACTTACCACATCCAGACTCGCCTACAACACCAATTGTTGCACCTCTTGGAATCTGAAAAGATACACCGTCTACTGCCTTAACAGTACCTGCATCTGTGTAAAAATATGTTCTAAGATTATCGAATTCCAAAATATTATGGTCATCAGCCATTGTAGTCATATATTCTGATTCAGGAATTCTCTTTCTTCTTTGTTTTTTGTTGTATTCTTTATATTTAACTGCGTTGAATTTCTTAATGGATTTCAAACGCGCCTTTTGTGTATTCTTATCCATATTGCTCCTATCTCTTCATTCTTGGATCGAAAGCATCTCTCATACCGTCTCCGATAAAGTTAAATGCTAATACTGTAAAAAGAATCAACAAGCTAGGTGGTGCCCAGATGTTTGGATAATTCTTCAAAATAATTGAATCAGTAACAACATTGGCCATGTTACCCCAAGAAGCATATGGCCATGCAATACCTACACCGAGGAATGAGAGTACTGACTCTGTAAGGATAACTGAACCAATATCCATTGTTGCAATAAGAATGATAATTGGAATAGTGTTTGGTACCAGATGCTTGAGAATCTTTCTCCAGGTCTTAATACCAGTAGATTCTGCAGCCTGCATGTACTCCATCTCACGAAGAGATAAAATCTGTGCACGTACATTTCTTGCAACAGATGCCCAATATAAGACACCCATTACTATCATGATAAAATAAATCTTTTTTTGTGGCGATATACCATAGCCTACAAATAATGAAGATAAAATAAGCATAATAGGTACAAAAGGTAAACAATAGAATATCTCACAAAGTCTCATGATTATCATATCTACTGCACCACCATAGTAGCCTGCAATGCCTCCTAAGAGTATACCAATAACAAGCTCAATGCCTACTACAACAAGTCCAACGGTAAGAGATATACGACCACCATACATAAGTCTAGTTAAAACATCTCTTCCATCAGCATCTGTACCCAGCCAATGTGATGCTGATATAGGAGCCTTTACAAGTACACCAAGGTTTGGATTACCGGATACTTTATCCATTCTAACCTCAGCATTTGTATTTACATCAAAGTAAAATATCTCATATTCACCATATGGTGAAATAATAGGTCCTATTGCACAGAATAAAACCATTACTATAATTACACCCAGACCAAAACAAGCCAGCTTGTTGCGGAAAAATCTCTTAGCTATAAGCTGACCTGGTGTCATAATTACCTGGTTCTTTTCAAACTCATCCTGCTCTTTTAAGTTTCTCTCTAATAATTCTTTATTATCTGACATACGATCCACCTCCTAGTAACGAACTCGTGGATCTACCACTGCGTAAAGAACATCAGCAACAAGTGTACCTAACAGAGTAAGTACGGCGATAAACATATTAAATCCCATAAGATATGGAATATCACCATTGTATACTGCCTTAAGAGCTACGTTTCCTAGACCTTCTAACGAGAAGATACCCTCTGTGATAACTGCACCAGAAAATAGTGCAGGAATCATTCCACCTATCAAAGTAACAATAGGTATTAATGTATTTCTAAATGCATGCTTATAGATAACCTTATGTTCAGGAAGCCCCTTTGCACGTGCTGTACGTACATAGTCTGCTGAAAGGACCTCAAGCATGTTGGTTCTAACATAACGAAGCATCGAACCTACACCTGTAATAACAAAAACAACTATAGGTAAAACAAAATGTCTGGCATAATCTAAAAACAGGTCAAATCCCTGATAATTCATACGTGCCGTAAGCATTCCTGATATTGGAAGCCAACCTAACTTTATCGAAAAAACTATACGCAAGATTGATGCAAAGAAGAACGAAGGCAAAGAAATACCCATAAGTGCAATAGCAACAATTGTATAGTCAGTCATAGAATACTGCTTGCGGGCAGCCCAAATACCAAAAGGAATGGCAAGAATAACCTCAAGAGTAAGCGCTATACCAGATAATGCAAGCGTTGGAGCCATATATTCTTTGATAACCTGCGCAACTGGTCTCTGGTATACAAAAGATGTACCAAAATCACCATGCAAAGCATCAACAAGCCAATCCACATAGCCTTCTACAAGTCCTTTATCAAGACCATACTGCTCTCTCATCTGAGCTTCCATCTCTGGAGTGATATTCTGGTTACCTGCTGTAATATTGGTAACATAGTCTCCTGGTACTGACCTTGCCACGGTATATAGGATAATAGATACACCTAAAAGTACCAGTATACTGATTAATATTCGTTTAATAATATATTTTCTCATTATACATCCTTACTATTCTGGTTTACTCGCAGGAAAACTGCCCCTCGTGGGGGCAGCAATCCTTGAAGTAAACCTCAAAATTATTTATATCTCCAATAAGACTCTTATCTCATTTCAAGAACCTGATACTGGTCATCGTAGTTAAAGTATGTAGTAGTCTCAGCTGGAAGAGTTGAAGTATTAAATGTTACTTCGTTATAGATTTCCATGTTCTTTCTCTGGTATACAGGCATGTATACAGCAGCTTCCATGATCATATCAAGTTCTTCTGCTACAAGTGCCTTTCTTGCATCGAAATCAACTGTCTTAAGAATCTCTGCCTGAATAGCATCAAGCTTTGGATCATAATATCTCTGGTAGTTTGTGCCACCCTCTGAACCAAACATCTGTGTAAGGTCACAGTCAGTAGAGTTACCCCAAGCCATAACCCACATATCAAGTTCGCCGCCCTTAACCATAGGTGAGAGAACTGAGAACTGGAGATCATTAACAACAAGCTCAGCACCCATATCAGCCATATCATTAGCCATCTGAGTAAGAATTGGTGTTGATGGATGTGAAGATGCTTCACCAATACCAACTGTTATCTTAAGCTGCTCGCCATTCTTACAAAGCTTACCATTTGCATCCTTCGCATAACCAGCAGCTTCAAAGTACTCTAAAGCCTTGGCTGGATCGTATGTATAATATGCTGTTGCATCATCTGGGTACTCAGCAAGAGTTGGTGTCATAGGACGTTCGATAACAACACCAAGATCACCATAGTATGACTTAACAGCAGGCTCTCTGTTCATGAGGCACATAAGACCCTTACGAACATTGATATCTGAAACGCGTTCAGCGTTAATTCCGATATAACCATAACCTGGGTTATCAACTAATGAATATGAAGCAATATCAGAATTCTGATTTAACTGATCAATAATCTCAAGAGATGCTGATGGATCAGTGATATCGATCTCTGAGTTAAGAACAAGGTCAACCTTTACTTCTTCATCAACTGCCTGAATCTTAAGATTAGGAATCTTTGGACAGCCTCTGAAATAATTTTCATTTGCTCTAAGAGTTACGATATTGTTGTCATAGCTCTCGAAAATATACTCTCCTGAACCAAGTGGTGCATTGTTTTTATCTCTACATCCTGAAAGGTCACCCTTTGTAAATGTATAGTAGTGAGATGGCATAATAGGAATCCATGCTATCTGCTTATCAGCTGAAATGTTAGGTGAATTGAAGGTTACTGTACAAGTAAGATCATCTATCTTCTGAATACCGGTAATAGTATCTACTGCAGCAAGCTCAATAACCTCTGCATAAGAAGCATCAAGAAGGTCACCAATTGATGAGCCAGCTGTCTCTGTAGCTGAAAGAGTAAGAATATCGCCGTCGTATGCATCTACCATTACATTCCAAAAATCAAGAGCTGTAGCACCCTCTGCTACTTCAAATCCCCAGTTTGGAGCTGCAGCAGCAACATTTGTTGCATCATCACAGTAGCCATTAGCCACACAATAATCAACGATTTCCTGAGCGAACTTCTCACCAGCAGATGGAAGGTCTTCCTCCCAGAACTTTGTCTGAGTAGCTTCATCCCATGAAGTAAAATCAGTATTATCTTTGCCAGCTGTTGCTAAAGCCTTCCAAAGAACAGCTGCAGACTTCTTATAATCGGCCATTCCTTCAATATCAAGTGTACCGATTGTAGACATTCCATCATATGTTGGATCTGCACATACATAGTAGAATGAAATAACATCATCAATTGTTACAGGCTCTCCATCAGAGAATACAAGCCCCTCCTGAAGGGATACGGTATAGATATACTTACCATCCTTTTCCTCAACTTCTACATGTCCCGATTCATCAACAAGCACACCGTCAGGATCAAGCGAACATATAGATGAGAATACAGCATCAAGCACCTGATTATCATATGCACTGCTATAGAAGTATGGGTTAAATACACCTTCCATAGACTGTGTTCCTACTACGAGTGTGTCGTAAGCAGAATTTCCAGATGCACCATTTGCACCTGCTTCAGGATTTGCACCTGTTGCGTTATTACCAGAGCCACATGCTACCATAGATACAGCAGAAACTGCAGCAAGAGTAAGAGCGCCAAGCTTCTTCATTCTTTTTTTCATCGTTTCCTCCTTTTTAATTAACCCCACTTATTTTTATGAAGTTATCGTATTAACACGCCCACATAGTGTATTTGTAGGAAAGACACTTGTACGCGAACATGTTCAAGATTATAAAAAGTACACAAGAAATTGTCAATAAACAATTCCTATATAGTATATTATTTACTCTAAAAGACCCTCTAATAAATGAATAGTTATACGTCCATTATCTACATCAACTGACAATACGCAATCTTTGATTGCGGGAACTAATACTTCTCTGTCATCTAACAGCTTGATGACATATACATCATTAGCTCCAGTTTGGAGTACATCTGTAAGAGTTCCAAATACAGACTTGTCATCTGTGTCCAAATATACCTTCAAGCCAATCATATCTGCTATGAAATACTCATCTTTTTTAAGCTCTACTCTGTTTTCTTTGGAAACATATAGGCCTTTTCCTTTGTATTTCTCAATCTCATTGATATTGTTAATACCCTTGAACTTAAGAATAACCAAATTCTTTTGTGGTCGGGCTGACTCAACTTCAAGAGAAATATAGCCCTCACGACCAGCATCTAATAATATTTCTTTCATATTTTTGAATCGACTAATATCATCAGTCATAGGAAAGACTTTAACCTCTCCTTTGATTCCATGAGTCTGTGTGATTGCACCTACTTGATATAAATCCTGCAAATCTGTATCCTTTCCGCTATCACTTTAAACTGATAAAGTAAGAAAAATAAAAAGGGAACAGGAAACTGTCCCCTTTGACTTACCTACCAACATCAAAGTTTTCTAAAATAAGAAACCTTAAATGGTGTGATAGTTTATGCATATTAATGTATAAAAAATAATGTAAAATTTATGCTAAACATTGGTGGCAAACCACCGGGGTTATCAATGCTGATTATTCAGCATCAACTATATCTACGATAACCTTTTTATCAACCTTTGAAGCTGCAGCCTTGACAACAGCACGAATTGCTTTTGCAATGCGTCCCTGCTTGCCAATAACCTTGCCCATATCAGAAGGAGCTACCTTTAACTCGACTACAACAGCCTTATCATCTTCCTTCTCAGATACATATACTTCGTCAGGATTGTCAACAAGTGATTTAGCAATTACTTCAACTAATTCTTTCATCACTATTACCTATCCCTTTCGAAAATTACTTCTCAATACCTGCCTGCTTGAAAAGTCTTGCTACAGTCTGTGTAGGCTGTGCTCCATTAGCAATCCACTGCTTAGCTGCCTGCTCATCTACTGATACAGCTGCTGGCTCTACGTTAGGATCATATGTTCCAATCTCAGCGATGAATCTACCATCACGAGGTGCTCTCTCATCTGCTACTACGATACGATAGATTGGTCTCTTCTTCTGTCCCATTCTTCTTAATCTGATCTTTACCATGTCTTATTTCCTCCTTAGACAATTGAAAAAAGTATATTGGATGACATATTAGAAAGGAAATCTCATCTTTCCGCCACGTCTTCCCATCATATTTGGCATCTGTTTCATCATTTTCTTCGATTGTTCGAATTGCTTAACGAAACGATTAACCTCTGCTATATCTAAACCAGCACCTGCGGCAATACGTCGCTTTCTGCTAGGATTTAGTAATTTAGGATTCTCTCTCTCCTTTGGAGTCATAGAAAGAATTATTGCTTCTATATGAGCCATTTTTTTATCATCTACAGCATCCTGAATTTGACTCATCTGCGATGAATTTATACCGGGCATCATACCTAAAATGCTAGTTAATCCGCCCATTTTTTTCATCTGCTCCATAGATACCAAATAGTCATTAAAATCAAAGTCAGCCTTTTTAACCTTTTTTGCAAGATTCTTTGCGGCTTCCTGATCTATCTCGGCTTCTGCCTTTTCAATAAGAGATAAAACATCTCCCATTCCAAGAATACGGCTTGCCATACGATCTGGATAAAACTGCTCCAAATCTGATAGCTTTTCTCCCATACCCGCATATAATATAGGCTTGCCAGTTACCGCCTTAATAGATAAAGCAGCACCGCCTCTGGTATCTCCATCGAGCTTTGTTATGATAACACCATCTATGCCAACCTTATCATCAAAGGTGCTGGATACATTAACTGCATCCTGACCTGTCATGGCATCAACAACCAGTATGGTCTGTGTAATATCAACTGTATCTTTAATAGAAACCAACTCGTCCATCATTTCTTCATCTACATGAAGACGACCTGCTGTATCGAATATTACTACATCAAAGCCATTTTTAGAGGCATATTCCATTGCCTTTTTCGCAATCTTAGAAGGCTTTTCCTTGTTGCCAAGCGAAAATACTTCTACACCCTGTTTTTGGCCGTTAACCTGTAACTGCTCAATAGCTGCAGGTCTATATATATCACAAGCTACCAAAAGAGGCTTTTTGCCCTTGAGCTTTACCTTGCCAGCAAGTTTGGCTGTAGTAGTTGTCTTACCTGCACCCTGAAGACCTGCCATCATAATAGTGGTTATATCACCACCTGTAGCAAATCTAAGCTCAGTAGTCTCTGAACCCATAAGATTAGTCAACTCTTCGTTAACAATCTTGATAACCATCTGTCCTGGATTGAGACCGTTCATTACATCCTGCCCCAATGCCTTTTCTGTAACTGTATTGACAAACTGCTTTACTACCTTGAAATTAACATCAGCCTCAAGCAGTGCCATCTTAACCTCTTTAAGAGCAGCCTTAACATCTTCTTCTGTAAGACGGCCTTTACCTCTTAGGTTCTTAAATACACCTTGAAGTTTTTCTGAAAGAGAATCAAATGCCATATTACAATTCCTCTAAAATAGAACTAGTCAAATCCTTAATCTCACCAAGGCTGTTTGCAGTAATATCTTGGCTTGACAGCTTTTGAATCTGCTCAACAGTCTCTCTAATATGTAAAAACTTCTCAACAAGATGAAGCTTGTTCTCATAATCACATAAAAGATGGTCGCACCTTTTAAGCATATCATGCACACCTTGTCTGGATATATTAAGAGTATCTGCAATCTCTGATAAAGATAAATCCTCAAAGACACTCATCTCATATACTGTACGTTGGTGCTCAGTTAACAGTTCGCCATAGAAATCATATAAATATCCTGCTTTTATTTTTTCTTCCATGACGTCTCCTTGTAACTCACTTGCAATAATATACAATATAATAAAGAGGGTGTCAAGCAAAAATACTTTACACCCTCAAAATTATACTAAAGAGAAGTTCTTACAAGCTTAGGCCTGTATCCTGCATCTTCTAATTCTTTAAGAATCTGATCCTTATGTTCTGAGCCAAAAGCTTCCATGGTAATCCTAAGCTCTACAGCAGCAGATCTGTTGGTTGATACAAACTGATTATGTTCAAGCTTAATAACATTGCCCTGATTGTCTGCAACAAGCTGTGAAACCTTAGCCAGCATACCTGGCTTATCAGGAAGTAATACGGATACTGTAAATATTCTGTCTCTAAAGATAAGTCCCTGTTGTACAACAGAAGACATTGTAATCACATCCATGTTGCCGCCTGATAATATGGATACAACGCGCTTGTTCTTTACTCCAAGATGATTTAGCGCTGCAACAGTGAGCAATCCTGAGTTTTCCACTACCATCTTATGATTTTCTACCATGTCAAGGAATGCCACAATAAGCTCATCATCATCTACAGTAATGATATCGTCAACATTCTTCTGTAAATATGGGAATATTGTACTTCCTGGAGTCTTTACAGCAGTACCGTCAGCAATTGTGTTTACACCTTCTAAAGTAGTTACCTTACCATTTGCAAGAGAGGCCTTTAGACACGCAGCTCCACTTGGTTCTACGGCTATAACCTTAATCTTAGGGTTAAGAAGCTTTGCAAGAGTTGAAACTCCTGTAGCCAATCCACCACCACCAACTGGAACCAGAATGTATTCTACTAGTGGAAGTTCCTTAAAAATCTCCATTGCAATTGAACCTTGTCCAGTAGCAACAACTAAATCATCAAACGGATGAATAAATGTGTATCCATGTTCTGAGGCAAGTTCTAAAGCCTTGGCACATGCTTCATCGTACACATCTCCATATAATACAACTTCTGCGCCATAGCTCTTAGTGCGATTAACCTTGATTAGAGGAGTTGTTGTAGGCATTACAATAGTAGCCTTTACCCCATATTTTTGTGCTGCATATGCCACACCCTGGGCATGGTTGCCCGCTGACGCAGTGATAAGTCCCTTGGCTCTTTCTTCATCTGTCAATGTACTAATCTTATAGTAAGCACCTCTTAGCTTATATGCACCTGTAAGCTGCATGTTCTCAGGCTTCAAATATACCTGATTCCCTGATTTTGAACTCAAAAACTCACTATAGATAAGCTTTGTCTCATGAGTTACTTCTAGTACCTTATTACTAGCCTCTTCAAATTTGTCCAGTGTTAACATTTCCTTGCCCATCGTGTCTATTCTCCTGTATAAAATAAAGCATCAACAAATTCATTGGAATCGAACTTCTCAAGATCTTCCTTAGTCTCGCCAACACCAATATATTTTACTGGCAATCCAAGCTCTCCCTGAATAGCTATGGCTATACCACCTTTGGCAGTACCATCTAACTTTGTAACAACAATACCCGAGATATCTGTTACCTCAGAGAACTCCTTAGCCTGAACTAAAGCGTTTTGACCAGTAGTTCCATCTAATACAACCAATGTCTCTAAAAAAGCCTCTGGATATTCTTTTTTTATCGTATTGTTAATCTTTTGAAGCTCCATCATAAGATTTTTCTTATTATGAAGACGACCTGCAGTATCTACTAATAAAATATCAGTATTTTTGGCCTTACAGGAAACGATGGCATCATAAACAACCGCAGCAGGATCAGAGCCCTCTGGTCCTCCAATAAAATCAACCTTGGCGCGATTTGCCCATTCCTTTAGCTGTTCAGATGCAGCCGCCCTAAAGGTATCAGCTCCAGCAACCATTACCTTCTTGCCTTCACATCTTAGCTTATCAGCAAGTTTTCCAATAGTTGTAGTCTTGCCTACACCATTTACGCCAACTACAAGCACAACTGATTTTTTATTCTCAAAATCATAGGCTGTATCGCCAACATCCATCTGTCGTTTAATACTGTCTATCAAAAACTGTTTGCACTCAGCAGGTTCTTTTATCTTTTCTTCTTTAACGTTTTCTTTGAGCTCATCAAGTATACGCTCCGTAGTGCGCACTCCGATATCACCCATTATAAGTACTTCTTCTAGTTCCTCGTAGAAATCATCATCAATATTCGTGAAACCATTGAAGATATACTCCAATGATTTCATAAAATTGTCTCTAGTCTTTCTCAGGCCATTAAGAAGTCTTTTCCAAAATGATTCTTTTTCTGCCATATTAATCTTCTAATTGTGCCTCCACCAGGTTTACAGATACAAGAGCAGATATACCCTTTTCCTGCATTGTAATACCAAATAATCTGTCTGCAGCATTCATAGTACCACGTCTGTGGGTAATAACAATAAACTGTGTGTTCTTTGTAAGCTTGTGCAGATAGTTAGAGAATCTGTCTACATTGGCATCATCCAAAGCTGCTTCTATCTCATCAAGAAGACAGAATGGAGATGGCTTGATATTTTGAATAGCAAATAATAACGCAATAGCAGTAAGTGATTTCTCTCCACCTGACATTTGCATCATGTTAACAAGCTTTTTTCCTGGCGGCTGAGCATTGATAATAATACCTGTCTCTAAGATATCCTCATCCTCTACAAGCTCTAAAGTACCATGACCTCCACCAAAGAGTTCCTTAAAAGCTTTGTCAAACTCCTTTTGAATTACTGCAAAGCCCTCGGTAAATTGTCTGCGCATTCCTTCATCGAGCTCATTGATAATCTTGATAAGAGTAGCTTCCGCCTCAACTAAGTCATCATGCTGACCCTTAAGGAAATTATATCTTTCTGATAGTTCCTTATACTCTTCAATGGCGTTAACATTAACGTTCCCCATACGCTTGATAGCATCTTTTATTGCAGCTGCATCCTTCTTCATCTGATCTAAATCTGTCATTTCTGGGTCTTTTAACGCTTCTGCATTGTGATAAGTAAGCTCATACTCCTCCCACATATAATTATTGCGGTAGGAAATAGAATCCTTGATTCTGTCTCTTTGAGCTTCCAATCTAAAGACCTCTTTATCAAGAGATGTTATTCTGTCAGAAATCTCCTGTCTCTTATCAAAGAAGCTCTTATATTCGCTGTTAAGCTTTTCCTTGGTAGAAACAGCGTTCTTAATAGATTCCTCTAACTTGGCATAGTTTTCATCAGATGCACTGATTGTTGATTTAATTTCTTCAATCTGGGCAATTTTCTTTTGCGTATCTTCTTTTGCATTATTCTTTGATTCCTTGATATTGGCAATATCATCAATACACTTTGCAATCTCTGCAGATACACGGTCGATATTTTCCTGAAGGAATTCAACCTTTTGTCTGGCATTAGCTTCTTCAATCTGAACCTCAGACATATTTCTAGTAACCGAGGTCTCCATATAAGCTTTTTCGTCAACTGTAGCAGAAAGCTTTTCAATCTCAGTTTTAAGCTCAGCCTCTCTTGCATCAGAATCAAGGCGCTCTTTTTCAATATCCTGCTTTCCCGCAAAAATATCTTTGATTGAAGCCTCCAGCTCTTCCGATTCCTTAGACAAACCTTCATATGCACTAAGCGATTCTTTTCTAAGCTCTTCCTGACGATTAAGATTAAGCTTTGCTGTATTAAGGGCAATAGCTGCCTCTGACAATTTATTAGAATTGTCCTCTCTGTCTGCTTCAACCAATGCGCTGGCAGTTTCTATTTCTTCCAAATAAGCCTGCAGAGATTTGATTTCATTATTAAGATCTGCAATCTTTTTTTCTAACTCTTCAATCTCTCTGTTTCTTCCTAAAAGATTAGAGTTATTTTTGAAACGTCCACCAGTCATGGAACCACCTGGGCTTAAATATTCGCCTTCAGTAGTTACAATATGTAAAGAATAATTATTTTTTTTAGCAAGTGCTATTGCAGCATCAATACTTTCAGCAACAATTACTCTTCCCAAAAGGTATGCAACAACACCGTCAAACTTACTGTCACAGGAAACAAGCTCAGAAGCCAGGCCTATAACACCTTTCTCTTCTAAAAGCTCATGCTTTTTAAAATTACCTTTTCCATCAACAGATGTAAGTGGCAAAAATGTAGCCCTTCCAAGACGATTCTCCTTAAGGAAATTAATCATCTTTTTAGCGCAAGCCTCATCTTCTGTTACAATGTTTTGAATATTACCACCTAAAGCAGTCTCAATGGCTACTTCATATTTTTTGTCTACATGGATAAGGTCTGATACAACACCCAAAATCCCCTTATTGGTATCCTTTTGTTCCATAACCTTACGGATTGAGCTACCATAACCATCATATCTTTCTGCAATATTCTTTAGTGAATCGAGTCTTGAATTAAGCTTTGCAGATTCTTCTTTTTTCCCCTGAAGTGAGGCATTACTATCCTTGTATTTGTTCTTCCACTCAACAGATTTTGATGCTAATTCTTTATCCCTGTCTGACAGAGCATTAAGACTATCTGCAGCTATTTTGAACTCTTCCTGTGCGTTAGCTACAGCTATATCCAAATCCTGTTCCTTGGTCTTACGCTCTAAAAGTCTTTGGGTAAGCTTTGCCTTACGGATATTAGTCTGCTCCATCAAGGTCTCAAGTCGCTGTTCCTTAGACTTTATATTAGCTCTAAGATTAAGGAGCTCCATTATCTCCTTGTTATCCTTTTCAATCTGCTCATTGCAGGTAAGAATAGTGCTTTGAAGTTCATGATATTGAGCTCTGATAGCTTCAAGTCTTGTGGTAACCTCTGATAACGTAGAATCTAACTGAACTTTTTCACTGTCATATTCTTCTTTTTGCTGTTGCTTTACTGCCTGTTCATCTTCTATTTCTCTGATACGATTATCCAAAGATTCATCTGATACAGTTGCAGAACGAATCTGCTCCTCCAATAAAAGAATATCATTCTCAAGCTTGTTTTTATTAAGGGCAGTACTGCTCTGCTGATCCTTAAGTGATTCAATCTTTTGGTCCAAATCAGCTATAGTAGCTTCAAGCTCATCATACTTTTCTCGAATAGTCTCCTGAGCTTTGTAGTTTTCTGCCAATTCATTTGCAGCATTAGTTCCATTTTTTACTACTTCATCTAATTGAACCTGAAGCCTGTCGATTTCAAGCATAAACGAATTTACATCTATGCGCTTTAATTCTTCCTTGTATTTGAGGTATTGCTTTGCGTCCTCAGACTGCTTTTCCAAAGGACCTATTCGACGTTCCTGCTCCTGCAAGATATCATTAACACGTACAAGATTCTCGCGTTCATTCTCCAGTTTTTTTACTGATGCTGCTTTTCTCTTTTTAAATTTGACAATACCTACAGCTTCATCAAACAGTTCCCTTCTATCTTCTGGCTTACCAGATAAGATTTTTTCTATCTGGCCCTGTCCGATGATAGAATATCCTTCTTTACCTATACCAGTATCATAGAAGAGCTCAGTAACATCCTTTAACCTGCATGGTGTACCATTTAAAAGGTATTCACTCTCTCCAGAACGATACACACGACGGGCAATAGTAACCTCATCATAATCTATTGGCAAAACATGATCAGAATTATCCATGGTAAGAGCAACATATGCATAGGACAGAGGCTTTCTGCTTTCAGTACCCGCAAAAATAACATCCTGCATGGACGCACCTCTAAGCTGCTTTGCAGACTGTTCTCCTAATACCCATCTGACTGCATCTGCTACATTACTTTTACCAGAACCATTAGGACCAACGATACCAGTAATACCATTATGGAATTCAAACTTCATTTTTTGAGCGAAGGATTTGAATCCATACATCTCGATACTTTTTAAATACATATATTCCCCGCGAATTAAATAATTTTAATAGAGTCTTCTTTGTGAAGCTTCATAAGTGCTTCATATGCTGCTTCCTGTTCTGCTGCTTTTTTTGTTGAGCCAACACCATGTCCTAATAATCTGTCACCAATACGAGCTTCCACAGAAAACTCCTTGGCATGATCAGGTCCTTCTTCAGAGACGAGGACATAATGCAAAGCTTCTCTAAAATTACCCTGTACAACCTCCTGCAGTCTTGTTTTACTATCATAAAATAACTGCTTGTGTTCTATGTCATTGAGTACATAGGTATGAATAAACTTAGCCGCAGGCTCTATTCCACCGTCAAGATACATTGCTCCAATAACAGCCTCAAATGCATCTGAAAGTATGGACTTTCTATTTCTGCCGCCAGTCATATCTTCGCCCTTTGAAAGCTTTACAAAATCTCCAAGAGATATTTCTTTACAACAAAAAGCAAGGGTAGGTTCGCACACAATGCTGGCACGCAAACGACTCAACTTACCCTCGTCTAATTCTTTATAATTTAGATACAAAAACTCACTAGACACAATCTCAAGTACAGCATCACCTAAAAATTCCAGTCTTTCATTATCAGACAGTTTTTTCAAATGCTGTTCATTGGCATATGAACTATGGGTCAAGGCTTGTTCTAATAGGCTTATGTCTCTAAATTCGTAACCTATAATTTGCTGGAATTTAGAATAATCCTCCACGATATCCTCCTTTGAAAATTAAAGCCCTTAATCGCTTAAGGGCTTTACAATAATACTTTTTATTCTACAGTCTTATTGATAAGTTCTATAGCATCTCCAACAGTTGCAATCTTTTCAACAGCATCTGTATTTACTTCGATATTGAGTTGTTCTTCAACACCCATAATAATCTGAAATACATCAAGTGAATCAGCTCCAAGATCATCTACAAATGTAGTTTCCTCTGTAATCTCTCCAGCGTCTACATTAAGTACCTCTGCTATAATCTTCTTTAAAAGTTCCAGTTCCATTTTAGTTTTCCTCCTTAGTCTTGTTCAATACTAAATTCTCTTTTATTTTTTCATTAATAGCTTGTTTTTTAAACATATCACACTGAAGAATAGTGTTCTCTATTTCTACTGCCTTAGCGCTTCCATGAGTCTTAACTACCAAACCATTAAGGCCAAGTAATGGCGCTCCGCCGTATTTTGTAGCGTCAAATGATTTGACTGTCTTTTTAAGAGCTGGAAGTGCAAGTGCAGCACCTACCTTGGACATAACAGTGCTTTTAAGCCCAGCCTTGATAACAGATAATAAAGTGCTGGATAAGCCCTCATATAATTTTAATATAACATTACCAACAAAGCCATCACAAATAATAACATCTGCATAACCTTCTGGTATATCTCTTGCCTCAATGCTACCAATAAAGTTGATGCCCTCACACTCCTTCAAAAGAGGAAAAGTCTCCTTGACTAAAGCGTTACCTTTTTCCTCTTCAGCACCAATATTAACAATAGCAACTCTAGGATTTTTGATACCCAAAACATGTTCCATGTAAATGGAACCCATCTGCGCAAACTGAACCATATGACTTGGACGAACATCTACGTTGGCTCCAGAATCACACATGAGACATACTCCTGTTCTCACTGGGAACAATGCTCCAAACGGAGGTCTTTCTATACCTCTTATACGTCCAACAATTCCAAGACCTCCTGTTAACAGTGCACCGGAATTGCCTGCTGAAACAAAGGCATCAACCTTTTTATCTTTGAGCAGATGAAGACCTACCACCATAGATGAATCCTTCTTTTTCTTGATAGCAGCAACCGGATGCTCTGCTGTTTCAATAACCTCAGTAGCATTAACAATCTCAATCTGGTCTGCATTATATTTGTACTTGCTAAGTTCCTGAGATATTATTTCTTCTTTTCCAACAAGCACAACCTTAATATTATTGTTGCCATTAACTGCGTTAACGGTACCTTCTATCATAGCATAAGGTGCATTGTCACCGCCCATGGCGTCTAAAGCAACCAACATTTTTTCGCTCATAATAACCTCACTTTATAGCCTACGTCACTTATAGAAATATACTATACTTACAGATATAATTCAAATCTTAAATATAGTCAGCAAATAAAAAGCCTGCTACCCAAGTAGCAGGCTTCACACTCTCAATTAATAATTAATCCTGAGCGATGATCTCTTTTTTGTTGTAAGATCCACAGTTCTTGCAAACTCTATGTGGAACCATAAGCTC
>JABUSV010000130.1 GCA_021442555.1 Pseudobutyrivibrio sp.
CCAATATCATGGCGCATATATTTGTTTTCAAAAGAAATCCACTCTGTCGCTTCATAAGCCTTGGTGCGAGCTTCCTTGAGGTCCGATCCCTTTGCAGTAATACCAAGGACACGTCCTCCGTTAGTCACAATGTTGCCATTGGCATCAAAAGCTGTTCCTGCGTGGAAACAGAAATAATCCTGATTATTGAATCTTTCAAAGCCAGTAATAGGAAATCCCTTTTCGTATGCTACTGGATATCCATCTGATGCAAGGACAACGCATACGCAAGCCTGATTCTCAAATCTAAGGTCAATCTCATCCAATGTGCCATCAACACATGCTTCCATGACATCAATAATGTCATTCTCAAGACGAGGCAAAACTACCTGTGCTTCAGGATCGCCAAATCGGGCATTGTACTCCAATACCTTAGGGCCTTCTGGTGTGAGCATAAGGCCAAAGAAGATAACTCCCTTGAAAGGTCTTCCCTCTGCTGCCATGGCATCAACTGTAGCCTGATAGATATATTTCTGACAGAAATCGTCTACTTCTTGTGTATAGAAAGGTGATGGTGAAAAGTTGCCCATTCCACCAGTATTAAGACCTGTATCTCCATCGCCTGCTCTCTTATGATCCTGTGCAGAAGACATAATCTTGATTGTCTTGCCATCTACAAAAGATAAAACAGAAACCTCACGGCCTGTCATAAATTCCTCTATAACCATAGTGTTACCAGCATCACCGAACTTCTTATTCTGCATGATTTCAGCAACACCAGCTACTGCATCCTGGTGAGTCTCACAGATAAGAACCCCCTTACCAAGAGCAAGTCCATCAGCCTTGAGTACGATTGGATATTTGCAGCTTTTAAGATATTCCAAAGCTGCCTCAGGGTCTGTAAAGTTCTCATAGGCTGCGGTTGGAATGTTGTATTTTTTCATAAGATCCTTGGAGAAAGCTTTTGAGCCCTCCAGGATAGCTGCATTTTTGCGTGGTCCAAACACCTTAAGACCTTCTGCTTCGAATACATCTACAATACCACCCACAAGTGGATCATCCATTCCAACGATTGTGAAATCAATGGACTTTTCCTTGGCAAAAGCAACCAGCTTGTCGAATTCCATAGCCTTGATGTCAACGCACTCTGCCACTGATGAAATACCTGCATTACCTGGCGCACAATATATCTTGTCTACACGACTTGACTTTGATACTGCGTGACAAATAGCATGCTCTCTTCCGCCGCTACCTACAACTAATACTTTCATAACTACTCCTTATTTGTTAGCAATCATATTAATAGCCTGTGGTAAAATCTTCCACTCAGCTTCTTCCATTACCTTTTGCTGTAATTCCTTGGCTGTAATACCCTCTGGAATCTCTACTGCCTTTTGAAGAATGATTGGGCCTGTATCTGTACCCTCATCTACATAATGAACAGTAGCGCCTGTCACCTTAACACCGCGCTCCAAGGCCGCCTCATGAACCTTGAGTCCATAGAATCCGGTACCACAGAAGCTAGGAATCAATGATGGATGTATGTTAATAATCTTGTTTTTGTATTGCTGAATCATAGTCTTAGGAATAACCACTAAAAATCCTGCAAGTACAACCAGATCCACATTGTATGAATTAAGCTTATCAAGAAAAGCCTCGTTAAACTGCTCTCTTGTATCGTAATCCTTTGGAGAAATACATAAAGCCTCAATGCCTGCGTTTTTTGCACGCTCCAAAGCGTATGCATTCTTGTTGTTGCTGATTACAACAGCAATCTCTGTGTTTGTAATCGCACCTGAATTGATTGAATCTATAATTGCCTGGAGGTTGGTTCCACCACCAGATACCAATACTGCAATCTTCATTATACTAAATCTACGCCCTTTTCACCGTCTACAATCTTACCTACAACAAATGGCTTGTCTCCAGCAGATCTCATAGCTTCCATAGTCTTATCTACATCAGCAGGATCCACAGCAACAATCATACCAAGACCACAGTTAAATGTATTAAACATCATGTGCTCGTCAATGTTGCCCTTCTTTGCAAGTAAATCAAAGATAGGTGGCATGTCATAAGAATTCTTCTCAATAACAGCACGCTTGCCCTCGATAAGCATACGAGGTACGTTCTCATAGAAGCCACCACCAGTAATGTGGCTGCATGCCTTAACTGTAACACCTGCATCCTTTACAGCCTTAAGAGCCTTAACGTAGATGCGTGTTGGAGCAATAAGTGCCTCACCAAGTGTACATCCTAACTCATCATAATATGTATCAAGGGACTCCTTGGTCATGTCAAATACTTTTCTAACAAGTGAAAAACCATTAGAGTGAACACCTGTAGATGCCATACCGATAAGTACATCTCCATCCTTAAGGTTCTCACCTGTAATAATGTCCTTCTTGTCTACTATACCTACTGCAAATCCAGCAAGATCATAATCATCCTCAGGCATAAGACCTGGGTGCTCTGCTGTCTCACCACCGATGAGTGCGCAGCCTGACTGCTTGCAGCCCTCTGCTACACCACTGACTATTGTTGCGATTTTCTCAGGGAAGTTCTTGCCACATGCAATATAGTCAAGGAAAAATAAAGGCTCACCACCTGCACATGCAACGTCGTTTACACACATAGCTACGGCATCGATACCGATTGTATCGTGCTTATCCATAACAAAAGCAAGCTTAACCTTTGTTCCACATCCGTCTGTACCACTAAGAAGAACTGGCTCTTCCATGTTCTTGATAGCTGATAAATCAAAAGCACCTGAAAATCCGCCAAGACCACCAAGTACTTCTGGTCTCATTGTGCCCTTAACATATTTTTTCATGAGCTCCACTGACTCATATCCTGCCTCGATATCTACTCCACTGCTCTTGTAATCCATAATATCCTCCTGAAACTAAACACTATATTATAAAAATGCCTTATAGCCCTCTGCCTGAAGCTTAGCATCCTTGTCATCGCAAGAAGCAGCCTGAGAAGCTCTATAGAGCTCTACCTCAGCGGCCAGTTCTTCACTGTACACTGCCATCATCTGAACAGCAAGCAATCCTGCATTAGCTCCGCCGTTAATGGCAACTGTAGCAACAGGTACTCCTGTTGGCATCTGTACGATTGAATATAAGCTGTCTACTCCACCCAAATCACTGGTCTTCATTGGAACACCAATAACTGGAAGTGGTGTGTAGCTTGCGCAAACTCCTGGAAGCGCTGCAGCCTTACCTGCGCCAGCAATAACTACCTTGCAGCCCGAAGCCTTAAGTCCCTTAACATACTCTCCTAACGCCTCTGGCTGTCTGTGTGCTGAGAGAATTCTCATCTCATAGCTTACACCAAACATATCCAGAATCTCAGCGGTCTTGGCCATAACTGGCATATCGCTGTCGCTACCCATGATGATACTAACCTGTGGCATATAATCCTCCTAAAGTGGTTTGTTTAATTCTTCTGTTCCCTCAAGAACAAAACGACCCTGTTCAATAATGCTGATTGTGCTTCCATCAGCCCTGATAACTGTAATATCACCCAATTCATAATATGGAATGGTGATATCTGTATGACAGTTAAAATATGCTTCCTCAAACTTGCCCTCCTTGCGAAGGATTGAGCAGCTGTTATCCTTGGCAATAATCTCCTTGCCATCTGGATTGTACATAACTACTTCCTCTGCGTGAGAATAGCAGGTATCACCTACAGCAAAGTGTGGTCCAGTCTTTTCAGCAATAAGTATTGGCAGCTTATTGGCAATACCATACTCCTGTCCCATCTTATATGCAGTTGTGTTGGTACCTATAGCAAACTCTCCCAGAGGCAGAGTGTCATGTTTAAAAAGTACATTGTCCTTAATGAACTTCTTGTTTTCCTCTTCGGTGTTAAAGTTAGTGCAGTTATAATCCGATATCTTGCCGTCTTTAAATACTATCTCAAGATTGCGATAGCAAAGCTCGTTGAGATATACCTGTGTAACATGAAGGACACCATTTGTTCCCTCAAGCTTAGGTGAAGTAAACACCTCTCCTACAGGGATGTTTACATCTGCAACACAGTTTTCAAAATTGGTCTGCTTTGATTTGTCGCTAAGCTCATGAAGCTTGACAATAATGTCTGTATGGTTGTCTCCACGACCTGTGATGTGTACTCTGTCACCTTCGTCCAAAGCATCTATAATGTACTGCTGTATGTTTTTGTATAACTCGTAGTCAAGAGTGTTTACTGCAACTGTTTCATCAAATATGGCCTTAAACTTATCTCCAATCTCTGGTATTGGATAGGCTATGATAGTAAAGCTGCGCTCCTGCCCATGAATATATTCGTTAATCATCTGCCCCTGCTGAGACCTGAAATATACGTTAAGCTTGTTTTGCTTGTCTGTATACTTGGCATTTTCTGGCTTGTTGACTGGTTCAAATGGCACCTCACCAAAGGTCTCTATCACTGCAGGTCCGCCATATACTGCGGCTTTTTCTTTATTTTTTTCAAAGGCATTACGAATACACTCTAACTGGTGGTCTGCCATAGCCTTGTCCCAGGTATATGCTTGATCATCCTTGTGATCGTAATCGCACTGCTTATTCTGCGTTGTAGAATAATAATCTCTGTCAGCGTGTCCAAAACGAAGAACGCATGATAAGCCTGCCTCATTGAACTGCCTAATAGCAGAACGTGTCATCAATTCAAAGCCCATTGGTACATGAAGCTGAACTGTCTCCTTGATAGAGATGTCCTTGCCAGTAACCTCGAAGCCCTTGATATATCCTTCCACCAAGGTTCGTGCCATGGCATCGATATCTGACTGTGGCAATGTTCTAAGATGAGCTGCTATACCAAGTTCGTTTGGACCAATGTAATGACCTGTAGAATACATATATCTGTCATCACTAAGATCTGCATTCATAATGATTGATGTGTATGTATCAACCTCAGGACTGACCATGGCTGTAATACTCTCATATAAGCCGCTTGCCGCATTGTCATAATCAAAGGAATACATGGCCTCTATGGCAGATTCCATGCGATATTTGTCCTCATCCTCCATACAGCATATGCCATATACCTGAACCAAAAGTTCACATCGTGCTGCGTAAAGATCTAATCTTCCAGAAAAAGCATACACTATAATCTTTTTGAGGCTGTAATACAGCACCGACAGACATCCACCTATTTCACCTAATTCCTTAACTGCGTATGCAGGGTTAAGATATGATGTCTCATAAACCTCAGGAGAAAACCTGTCAAATATTCTGCTGGCATCCTGCTGACACTGCGCAAGACTTCTTGAATCAAGCTCGCCTGCTATTGCCTTCTGCATAATAGGACGTACATCCTGCTCAAATGTTACCAGAGTGTTAAAAAACTTCTGCAGTGCTTCAGGTAAATCCTTGTCGTTGCAGATACTGTCAATACGCTCTGTAACAAGCTCGTATCTTTCAACTATATCCTCTGTTTCCTTATAAAAATAATTCATTAATTTAATACTCCCACAAAAAATATCACCAGCCATGATACTGCAGTTATGGCACTTATAGCCATAAAAGACCATTTTAGTATCACGTCAGTGTTTTTTTTCATCTCTTTTATGTTGTATATACAACACGATAAGGCAGTAATTGCTGCACATGTTCCAATACTTCCCATCCAAGTCGGATTATCTCCTCCAGACATTACAGATAAAACTATAAGAACTATCTCAACAATAACAGTAAAGCCTGATATACAAGCACAGTAAAATGCCTCTACCGGCTTGGCAAGCTTCTGATTGCCTCTGAATCGCCTGAATCTATTACGATTGGTGGCCATTACTGAACTCCATATTCCTTGTAGTAATCATCTATGCGAGACTTCATCTCATCATCGATGACAACTGCACCGTTTACTTCATTATTGTGTAAAGCCTCTACAACCTCGCTCATGGATACAATAGCGTTGGTTGGAAATCCGTATGTGTCTGCTACTTCATCCAAAGCAGACTTGGATCTGTCGCCAGATAGACCAACCTCCTGACGATTAAGCGAAACCATAAGACCTACTATTGTAACATCTCCACAGCTTCTAACCTTTGGAACTGTCTCTTCCATGGACTTACCAGAGGTGGTAACATCCTCAATCATAACGATGCGGTCACCATCTACAGGCTTATAGCCTAAGAACGATCCCTTGTCAGCGCCATGATCCTTTTCTTCCTTGCGGTCAGAGCAGTACTTTACTTCCTTGCCATATAATCTAAAAAAGGCCTCTGCTGTAACTACAGCCAGTGGAATACCCTTGTAGGCTGGTCCAAAAAGCACATCAAAGTCCTCTCCATATACATCATGAATAGCCTTAGCATAGTATTCACCAAGTTTCATAAGATGCGCGCCTGTTACATAAGCACCTGCATTCATAAAAAAAGGAGACTTACGGCCTGATTTAAGTGTAAAATCACCAAACTTCAAGACCTTAGCCTCCACCATAAACTCTATAAACTCACTCTTGTATGCTTCCATTGAATAACTCCTTTTAAAAGAAACCATTAGTAATTGCATTCTATCATCTAACCGTGAGTTTTTCAATGAAAAGCCACTAAAATACAAGTATGTTTTTTAGTACTTTTTTATAAACATATTGGCTAATATTGCCAAATCACAAAAAACATAAGTAGCAGAATACTACCCAGACTATTATAAGAACAGGCATACCTATTGCAAAATACCATTTCTTAGTCTTGTGCTTAAACACCATCATTCCAAGCCATGAACCTAATCCGCCTCCTATGGCACCTACGGCAAACAAGGCTGATTCAGATATGCGCCATTTATGTTCTACTGCGCGCTTCTTGTCCACTGCCATAAACAAGAATCCTATAAAATTAATCGCTATCAAATATATTAACTTCATAGACTCCTCCTATTAATTGTCATTTATACTACTATCCACATGCGTTTCAATAGAGAAAACTCTATGATTTTTCAGTGAATTAATCCCCTTGGCAAAAAACAGCCGTTGTCTATTCTACACATTTGCGCATAAAAAAACCAGCCTTTCTTTTTTATCGAAAGACTGGTGCGATCCTAATAATATATCTGCGATTATCTGCCATATTCCTTACAGATTCTTGCATATTCTTCCTCATCGAGGGTGTATTTTTCATATATAAAAATCCCCCTCGTGATGTATAACTTCACCCATATTATACATCATACCAGGGGGGATACAGTATATTATTGTAGTTTCTCGAAGAAAATGCTGCTTATTTTTATGGTTCCGGCAGGTGTCTCTTCTCCTGATTCAATTGGATTTCCGTTTGCATCATAATCGATCATTTTTCCCATGGAAATGCTGAAATTACCATCTTCAAAATTCTCAGATTCCTTCATAGTATACTCTATGCACACTTCTTTTGGCATATTTGCTGTAAGAGGATACTTATCTCCTGTTATCCATCCTCCATCGCCATGCATGATTTGAACCTTAACTGATCTGTCTACATCAGATTCAAGAGTCAGCTTTAATCTGTATTTATCACCAGCATTATATGTGAAGCCTGTTTTCTTAAGTTGTACATGCCAGTCGGCATCGCCAACAGATTCTATATTATAGGTAGCTACCTTATCCGCAAAATCTACTGTAGCGGTAGCAGACTCATAAATACCATTAATCCATCCGGCATCAGAAGAAAACATGTCAGCATCTGAAAGAAGTGACACCCAGACAGGCTCTAAAGGTGTTTCTTCTGGTATCTCTTCTGGCTGTTCTTCCGGTATCTCTTCTGGTTGCTCTGAAACTCCTGCTGTAAGCTGAGTCATAACAATATTTGATATTTTAACCTTGCCAGTTGGAGTATCAATATAGACCTCATTGTTATAGTCATATATTTTACCCATGGAGAAACTTATATTGGCATTATCATCGCGAACCGACATCTCCACTACATACTCTACGTGCTTAGGTTCATTAGCTGTAAGATTGGTATCATCACCAAAATACCAGACATTTGTAGCTGACATAACCTGCGACTTTACTATTCTTGATGAAGTAGACTCGATATCGTATGACACCTTATATTTAGCGCCCTTCTGTAATACCAGGCCCTCCTGCTTGAGCTGAACATCCCAGTCATTTGAACCTACATCTGCTATATCAAATGTAATAGTTCCATTATCAATAGTATAGTTTGCTCGGTCTCCAATATTTGCGCTCCAGGTTGAATAGAAGTCCTGAGAGAAATCAGCATTTTTAACCAGGTTTCCTTCTACAATAGCACAATCCTCTTCAGTCACTGCAGGTGCTTCGATTTCCTCTAATACAAAGTTATCCAGGCAAACTCTGTGTTGGTCTGGAATGATAATTCCATTAACAGCACCCATCGAAATACTAAGAATGGTCTTGCTGTCTGTGTCATAATTCATCTGGAATTCCTTGGATACATGAGTATACTGATTATTTACATCCACCTTATCCTGACAATATGGAGTCCAGTTATTATCAGCACTTCCATCTCTTTGCAATGCATACATAATCTTACGGTTCATGCTTGATTTTGCATCAAAGGATAATCTATACCACTGATCCTTCCTAAGCTCCACATTATTTTGCTTGAGCTGAATATGCCAGTCCTCTGCGCCAGTGTTCTTGATTGTAATATCAAAAGCGTTGTTCTCGCTTATACTGTCAACTGTGTATGAAACATTGCCTGGTGTATAAGCGTATACTTCATAGCCTGCCAGCCCTGCATCAAAGGAACCATTTTTTATCATGGCGTCTTCTACAAGTCTTACATTATCAACCGACACAGTGCCGTTTAATCCAAGATAAAACTCTATAGACTTATTATCACCGGCAATTATTTTATCTGTAAAGCTGTTGATACCAGTCTTTGTAGCTGCATAAGTCTTGTTCTCACCCAGGAGGTTTACTGAAATGGACTGTCCTGCATTCATTTTTGCATCAAAGGAGAATGCATAACACTTGTCATTTACAACAGGAATATCACCCTGAACCAGCTTGACATCACCAGCAGTGCTACAACCTATGGAAGCGACCTCAAGGCGTCTGCCATCCTCAAGGGAAGTTACCTTGTAACTTGACTTTTTGCCTGGATCAACAACAGTCCAGTATTCCATTCGATCAGAGCCTTCCTGAAAAGCTCCATTGTAGATGTAGTTTCCATCTGCCAATGCCTTTTTGGTTGTATCAAGTTCAAAAGTTCCTACCTTTTCATATCTGATATTGGTGATATAAACAGTATCTGTGCTTCCCTGGTTACCAAGGTTAAACTCTATACGTCCGTTACCGTCAGTCTCGTTTGACATATTAAATGTATAGGTATATGTCTGAGGCTCTGATGTAAGATTTACTACAGTGTCCTGTAAGTATCTTGTGTAATTATGATCTGGTCCTGATACATCTACAATCATGGTTCTTACATCCTCTGCAGCTCTTGCCATTGCATAAGCCTGTGGTGCAGTCTTTGGCTCAGCGTACGAATCAAAGCTTACTTTGTATATGCCACCCTGCTCAACAGGAAGATTTGGCTGTACAAACTGGATTGAATAATCCTCAGTACCGGCATTGATTGTCTCGATTTTAACAGCATTGACATTACCGAACTTGGTGTTGGATACAATAGATGCCTTACCTTCACCACCTGGTCCATTTAAGTATTCAAAATTCTTGCTGCCATCAAGAGGATCTGTCTCCTTAAAGCTGCCATTTAATACATAGTTTCCTGTTGCATCTGCATCTCTTATTACAACTGCTGGCTTTTTTGGTCTTGTTATGCCTTCCTCCAGATAGCCATCAGTCTTTTGATATACTCTTACATAATCTATGGTAAACTGCTGGTCATCAAAGGTTGTAGTTTCATCAGGATATCCAACCCATGAGCCTCCAACTGCCAGATTAAGAATCATATAAAATGGCTGGTCAAATGGTGCAGGATATGTTACAGTACCCTGTCCTTCAGTTGTAGAATGCCAATCGCTGGTTGTGTAATACTCGACACCATCGATGTACCATGAGATTTTTCCCGGCTGCCAGTCCACAGCATATACGTGATATTCGTTAGAAAAATCACCCTGGCTAAGCCTCTTTGTACCCTGTCTTTGGTCGTGTGGATTTCCAAAGTGAACTGTACCATAGGCCTTGTCAGTTTCCTGACCCATAACCTCCATAATGTCAATCTCACCGCATCTTGGCCACTGTCCATACAGATTCTCGTCTGTTGGCATCATCCAAAAAGCTGGAAGATATCCCATTCCTTCAGGTACTTTGAGTCTTGCCTCAAAATAACCATATTTAAAATCATGCTTATTTTGGGTGTTAACTCTTCCTGAGGTGTAAGTGGCTTTTCCTGATGCATCCACAGTCTTAACAGGTTTAATTACAAGCTCTCCATCCTTTACGTAGATATTGTCTGTTGAATCCACATATTGCTGCAGCTCGTTATTAACCCACCCTGCTTCATGGAGCTCTACATTCCAATCTGCTCTGTTAAGGCTTGTTCCCTCAAACTCGTCCTGCCATACCAGCTCATAGCTGCTGTCAGGCTCTTTATCACTTCCTGGCTCAGAAGGAGTACCGCCAGTCTCCCCCTGACTGCCACCCTCTGAACCGCCTGTCTCATCTGAGTCTTGCAATGGAAGTGTAGGTGTAGGTGTTACCTTGTTTTTGTTGTTGCTTTTTGTTACCTTTTTTTCATTCTTCTTGGCAGATTTAGTTCCCTTCTTATCTTCCTTTTCTGCTTTCTTTTCGTCCTTCTTCTCCTGCTTATTCTCCTTTTTATCTGAACCATTGTCAGCTGTTACTAAGGTGTCGTTAGAAGAAATCTCAATTACCTCATTAGAAGCACCTGACATATTATCAGATACGTTATTGCTCTTAGCTGCTGTGATGCCTAAAATTCCGCCTCCGACAACCACTGCACTCACTCCAAGGGCAATAAACTTTGACTTGTTGAACATCATCTTTTTCATCCTCCCAAAAAATAAAAAGATCTCAAGTAAGAAAAAAATAACTTAGAAAACGTTTTAGTTATATCAATTTTTTTTGAATCATGTTAATATTTTCTACAAAGAACTAATAAATATTCACAACAACAAGCAACAGGATGAGTATTATGAGGACAAATTCAACAAAAGAACTTGAATTAGCACTGCTGTCTCAGAGCGAAAACGGAATGTTTCATGCCGCCTATGGCAAAGAATTGAATTTTTATCGTGCTGTTCAAAATGGTGATATAGATACAGTAATGGAGCTGTATACTCCACTAGATACTTTAGACAAGGGCGTACTCTCCCGAAGCCCTGTTAGAAATTACAGATATCATCTTATCGTTTCAATCGCTTTAATTACACGTTTTTGTATTGAGGGTGGTCTTCCCACTGAAACTGCTTATACCCTTAGTGATCTGTATATTAACCGGGCTGATTTATCCGACTCAGTGTCGGACCTTGTAATAATACACAAATACATGATTAGCGATTACACAAATCGTATGTATCAGATGAAAAAAAGCAACATTATGTCCATGCCTGTATCCCAGGCTGTTAATTTTATTCATAAAAACATAAGAAAGCCTATTACAGAAGCCAGCATTGCCGATTCGCTGTCAGTTAATGCCAGCTATCTGTCATCGCTGTTTAAGAAGGAATTGGGTATTGGCATCAAATCTTACATAACCAGTGTTCGCATTGATATTGCCAAAAACATGCTTCAGTTCTCTGATTACAGCTATACAGAAATCAGTAACTATCTATGTTTCAGCTCTCATTCATATTTCATTTCTGTATTCAAAAAGCAGGTTGGTATCACTCCAAAGCAGTATCGCACTAACTATTTCCAAAGCAATTGGAGAATATAAAAATAACAGCATCTGCGACCTGCAGATGCTGTCTTTTATTAATATATACCCAATTAGTTACATCTCTTCCTGCTCTTTTTTCTTTCCCTTATAAAACATAAGAATAATTGTGGCCAAAACAGATGTTATAGTTGTAAATTTGTAGATATTTGCAAAGCCCTGATTGAGAGTTGTCTGGAAGCACAATTCGATATCATCAGAACAATTATCTATCTCTAAAAGATAATTCTCTAATGCCTTATCAAATACTTCAGGAATTTCATCACGCATACCCTGCAACTGTGTAGACAGTGTCTCCATTGTAACCACGGCATCTTTTATCTGAACTATTGAAGACATATCACTCTCAGTAATCCCTGGCGTACCCTGCATACCAGACATATCTGGCATGGAATCTACCATGTTCTTGATTTCCAAAATACCACTATTAATACCCTCAATACCTTCATCCATTCCCGCCTGAATCTCCTCGACAACTGAAGGTGTTGCAGTTTCGAACATATATGTAACCAATGTCTTGGTATCATCTACGATAGTGGTAACATCACTGGATGAAAGCATGGTAACCATCTCATCCGGAAGCTGTACATCCTTCTGCGACATATTCATATCCATAGATGCCATGTCACTCATATCTGGCATTTTCATATCCATATCTGCAAACATCGAATATGACTGTAATTCCTCCATGGAAGCTGCAACTTCTTTTTCATATGGAAGTGCAGGCATCTCTATGTCTGTTGGAAGTATAGCAGCAAGATTGGTCTGAACCTGACCACCTGCAGCCGCAACAAAGCCTACCATAATAGCTGGTGCCACAGCAGTACCAAGTGATCTAACCAGGGAAAGAGCTGCCAACGCTGAATTTGACTCAGCTGGATCTGTGTTATCTAACATCATATAGTTTACAGGTGTACCCATGGTGAATCCCATACCAAGTCCAATAAGCGCAAGTCCAATCATTACTGTAACAAGGGATGGATGATTGATTGTAACCAGTAACATAAACAGTGTTCCTACTGCCGACCCTAAGAATCCAAAAGCCAGAATTGCTTTTGGGCCATGTTTATCTATAAGCTTTCCAGATATTGGAGCTCCAAAGCCTGAGAATACTCCAAGAATTATTACCAGATATCCACCTGAACCTGTTGCAAGCTTCAAACAGTTCTCTGAAAACTGAGGAACAAAAATAACTCCCATCATAATAACACCGCTAAATGTTGACAGAATAAGAGTTACCAATATGTTTTTGTTTGTAAAATACTTTAAATTAAGTACAGGATCCTCTGCTCTCTTTTCTGCGAAGACAAAAACAGGTATAAGTACTACAAAAAGTATCAAAAAAGGATATACTTCCACTGATGCAATGGAGCTTGTAAAATCAAAGAAATCAAGATTCTTTAAGCCATATAGCAGCGATAATATCATCACTGTAAGGGTAACAATACCAGCAAGATCGATTTTCTTATTATTACTGTCATCTCTGTTGTTAGAAAGCTTAAACACCCCACAAATCACAATAAAAATAGTGATTGGAACATTGATAAAGAAAATATACTTCCAGTTTTCTACTCCGCAAATATCAAGTATTGCACTTCCTGCAGATGAACCGAATACATTGGCAACACCATATACACCGCCTACCATGCCAAGAGCCATACCTCTTTTTTCAGGAGGAAATGTAGTGCCGAACTCTGCTGTTGCGATTGGCACAATACCTCCTCCACCGATAGCTTGAATTACTCTTGCGATTATCAATAATGGGAATCCTGCTACACTTGAAGATAAACCGCATAAAAACGAACCTAAACCAAAAAGAAAAATGCATATAAGATAGATGTATTTTCTACCTAATCTGTCTGCTAATTTACCCATGATAGGAACACTTGCGGCATACGACAAGGTATATATTGTAACCATCCACATACCTGCCTGAGCAGACACCCCAAGCTGACCTTGAATAACAGTCCTTGCAGGAGTAACAATTCCTGTATCAATGGCGCCCATAAAAATGCCAACCAGGTAAAGTACCATTACAAGAACATAACCTTTGTTTTCTTTGTTTTCTTTCTTCTCTGTCATAATTACCCTTTCTCTTACTTAGTTTCTTATATTTGAAACATTAATCACCATCTTATTTAATACTTCATCCGATACGCTAAGGTTGTCAGGTTCTATCTCAAATGTCATTTTCTGATTCCATCGAGCAAGAATATCCATCATAACAGGCTTAAACTCCATGCCCTTAGCTGTCAGATAAAACAAAAAGGACCTCATGTCTGATGGATTATTATCTCTAATTACGTATCCCTGCTCCTCCAACACCTTCATTGTACGGGTCATTACTCCTTTGTCGTAATGAATCTCCTTAATAATCTCATCCTGAGTACTTCCGCAATTATTATCTGTGCCCTCATTATGAGATGTCTTATGATACATCATCATTAACACCATTCCTTCAGCAGCATTAAGGCCGTATTGACTTAATTCGCTTTTTAGATATGCCTTAAACTGTTTGACTATTATTGTCATATTTCGACCTATTTCAACGAACTGCTCCATAATTACCTCAAAATAATCAGTTTCTATTTATGAAATCTAACAAGAGACACTATAGCACCAGATAGTTGCTTTTGCAACTATCTATGATTTTTCAGAAAGTTTGAATTTTTTTTGAACCAAATATCTACAAACTCTAAAGAAACGTGGTATAATAACGATAGATATAGTAAACAGACCCCACAAAGGAGGTTCATATGATTTACTTATTTGTATTTGTACCAGCACTTATCATACTTAGTACAACAATAATTACATACAGTGTGGTAGGATTTAGAGTCGGAATTCTGTTAAGAAACATCCTTATTACCGGATTGATCTGTGGCGTTGTTGCTGTCAGTAGCGCCTATGTCATTACATCCAGCCATCCAGAGACTATGGCAGCCTTTGAAGATGCTGAGGCTCCTAAGCCTTCCAAGTTTGTGGACAATGTAACTAAAAAAGCCAACAACTCCTATGAGAATCGAAAGATTAAGAACAACAAAAAATGGTCCGGAGATTTCTGGGAACGCGTATCCAAATAAAAATAAGCCTGCTTCATTTGAAGCAGGCTTTAAATATGTCTTTTATTCTTTATTAACCTTGTTTTCTCTGGCTTCTTTTCTGTAAGTTAGCCATGGAATTATATTTTCCTCATATACAAAGCTAACAATTGCAGCGAATGGTATTGCCAAAAGAATTCCTACGATTCCAAACATCTTGCCACCTACTATAATATATATAAGTATCCATACTGCAGGAACTCCAAAAGACTCTCCAAACATCTTTGGCTTAAGAATATAGCCATCAAATATCTGAATAACCACTGTAAATATCAAAAAAATCAATGCCTGAACCGGATTAGTCAGCACAAGAATTACTGCACCTAAAGCTGCTCCAATGATTGGACCAAAGGTAGGAATAAGATTGGTAACACCTACAATAACAGAAATCAGTGCAACAGAAGGCATTCTAAATATCAGCATCAGTACAGCATTGATAACACCTACTATTATTCCATCCAATATGTCAAAACCTATGAACTGACCTAATATCTTGTGACAACGGTAAAAGAATCTGTCGTGGGCTTCTAATGTCACATCATCAAGCACAAGACCTCTAAAGCGTCTGAATCCCTTTAAAAGACTCTTTTTTGCCAAAAGAAAATATATAGCTAAAATCAGCCCTAACAGGAAGTTGGTTGCGCTCTGTCCCACCGCCTGAGATGCAACAACAATGCTTGCTATATTATCTGTAATAATCTTTACACCATCTGTTAAAAGCTGCTGCCACGACCTGGTCATCTTGGCAAGATCTATATTATATTTTCTGAATACGTCAGCGTTTTCTTCTGTAAACTGGTTGAGAGTAGTCCAATAATTATCAAAGTTGCCAGTAATGCTGGAAAAGCTGTCAATCAATGAAGGTATCAGCGTACCTATCAAAAGTCCCAGTAACGAAAACACCAATATCAGACCTACAGCCACAGAAACAGTATGTTTGGCATTTTCATTTTTAATCTTTTTGAAAACTTTGTATTCAAATATATTAATCAAAGGATTGATAAGATATGCAATCACTATTCCGTATATTACAGGTGAAATAAAACCAATTAAAGCACTTATTGCCACAAACAATATGCCTATATGTGATAATGCCAGATATAATACCACAGCTGAGCATAGCGCAAAAGTATATGCAGCCCATCTGTTTTTCATTAATTTTTTAAAACCCTTATTCCAATTACTACTCATGAAGCCTCCTTTACAGCCAAATAGAATTATCTACATCTATTATAACAGAGTGACTGGTCAAAGTTTCTAAAGATTTTCTAAAAAAAGAGGCCTGCCTGTTGGCAAGCCTCCCATCATAGAAAGAGCAATTTCTACTTATTAGCTGCTGTCTTTTTCTTGTTGCTGACGATTTCAAATACTACAGCACCAAGTAATACGATACCCTTTACTACCTTCTGCCAGTTGGCATCGATTCCCATAAGTGACATACCAAGGTTAATTACACCAATAAGTGTAGCACCTACAATCATGCCAAATACTGAACCTGATCCACCGTAAGCAGACACACCACCTACAACGCAGGCTGCGATAGCATCCATCTCGTAGTTTGTTCCAGCTGTAGAGTTTGCAGCCTGGAAACGTGACATTGTGAGCCATGCTGCAACTACAGACATGATACACATGTTCAAATATGCTAAGAACATCATCTTTTTAGTATCTACACCTGAAAGTCTGGTAGCTTCTGTGTTGCCACCCATTGTGTAGAAATAGCGACCTACATCTGTCTTAGATGTAATGAAGTCATAGATGAGAACGATAACTGCTACCCAGATTAACATGAAAGGTATACCACCTGCCTGTGCGAGCTTTGTAGCGAAGAGGATGATTACAGCTACGGCCAATACACATCTGGTGATTAGAAGTCCCTTTGCCTCAACTTCATAACCCTTCTTGATCTTGGTAGTGCGCTCCTTCAATTGAAGAACCACAAAAACAACAGAAACGATAATACCGATAATAAAACAAGTAACGTTAAAGCCTTGTACACCGAAAATATCAGGTACCTTGCCTGAAAACATCTTTGTAAAACTCTGTGGAAGTGGTGAAATGTTAGAAGCACCATCCATAAGAGCTATACCCCAGCCTCTAAGTGCCAGATAACCTGCAAGTGTTGCAATCCATGGTGGAACGTTAACATATGCGATTACGTAACCTAATACGCATCCATATAATGCACCAAGAGCTAACATCGCGATTATACCTACTGCTGTAGGAAGCTGTAAGTTAACCATAAGCTTGGCGCCGATAACACCTACAAAACATACGAAGGAACCAGCGGAAAGATCGATGTTACCTCCAGTAAGCATACAGATTAACATACCTGATGCCAATACATATACATAAGCATTTTGTGTTATAAGAGCATTAAACTGCAGTGGGCTGAACATCTGTCCATTTGTTGTCACTGTGAAAAACAGGAAAACAAGAACCAGGATAACCAGCATTGCATTTTTCTTTAAGCCTTCTAATAATGAAGTTTTCAAAACCTTGTCCTCCCTTCCTATTTCTTTTCTCTCTTAGATACTACATCGAATACAACGGCTGCAAGAAGTACAAGACCCTTTACAACATTCTGATAGTTAGAATCAACACCCATGATTGACATACCCTGGTTGATTACACCCATCAAAAGAGCACCGATGATTGTTCCAAATACTGTACCAATTCCGCCGTAAGCAGAAGCACCTCCTACGAAGCAGGCTGCGATAGCATCCATCTCATATCCCTGTCCATATGTAGGCTGAGCACTTGTTGCACGGGCAAGTGTTGTAATACCTGCCACAGCAGATAAGAAACCAATGTTTACATAAGCAAAGAACATAACTTTTTTGGTGTTAATACCAGATAAGCCTGTTGCCTTTGCGTTGCCACCAACAGCGTAAAGGTAACGACCGATACGAGTCTTCTGTGTCAAATAAGCATATCCTAAAAGTAACAGTGCAATCCAGATAAGTACTGTTGGAATACCCTTGAACTGTGCAAGCTTGTAGCTAATCCAGATAACTGCAGCTGAAATAACGATTAACTTTGCATAGAACTTTACGATAGGATCAACTGGATATCCCTTCTTTACACTCTTCATACGACCTGAGATTGCAACTGCAGCATACATTACTACAATAAGTACACCTACAACCATACATGTAAGATTAAGGGATGGATTTGAACCTAAAAAGTCAGGTACATAGCAATCTGCTCCACCACCGAAGAGATTAAGGAATGTTGTATCACTAACCTGTACTGCATATCCTTGCAACACTACGTTGGATAATCCTCTGAAGGCATACATGCCTGCAAGAGTTACGATAAATGGTGGTACATTGATGTAAGCTACCCAATAAGCTTGCCATACACCGATGAGAAGACCAACTACTAACATTGCAATAACCGATACAAGCCATGGAATACCAGCCTGCATCATTACTGCACCAATACCTGCTGTAAAGCAAAGTACAGAACCTACTGAAAGGTCGATGTTACCACCTGTAAGAATACAAAGTAACATACCTACACCAAGAATAAACACATACGCATTCTGTGATATAAGGTTGTTAATATTCTGAGGAAGCAAAATTGCTCCGTTTGTTGTAAATGAAAAGAAAATAATAACTGCAATCAGGGCTAAAAGCATGGTATATTTCTTTAAAAATTCTGAGATATTAGTTTTTCCCATTTTATTCACCCCTTCCTGACTTAAGGATGCAGCCCATGATTACTTCCTGGCTAGCCTCAGAAGCATCAAGTTCTCCAACCATACGGCCTTCATTCATTACATAGATTCGATCACTCATACCAAGAACTTCTGGTAACTCTGATGAAATCATAACTACTGACTTACCAGCTGCAACCAGATCATTGATGATACAGTAAATCTCATACTTAGCACCTACATCGATACCTCTTGTAGGCTCATCAAGAATAAGTACATCAGGATCAGCAAACATCCACTTTGCAAGAAGAACCTTCTGCTGGTTACCACCGCTAAGATTACCAACATTCTGCTCTACTGTAGGACATTTTGTCTTAAGCTTTTCCTTGTATTCTACCGCCACCTGATATTCTGCATCTCTGTCAATTACTCGACGAGTACAAAGTGATGAAAGATTAGCAAGTGTTGTATTAATCTTGATTGGATTCGAAAGAACAAGTCCGTTGCCCTTTCTATCCTCAGTAACATATGCGATCTTGTGATTGATAGCATCCTTGATGTTCTTTAAAACCACCTGATTACCATCGAGATATAATTCACCAGAGATGTTTGTACCATATGACTTGCCAAAAATACTCATGGCAAGCTCTGTACGACCTGCACCCATCAAGCCTGCTATACCAACAACCTCGCCTCTACGTACATAGAAGTCTACGCCGTCAACTACCTTACGCTCTGTGTACTTTGGATGATGTACTGTCCAGTTTTTAACTTCCATCATCTTGTCGCCAATTACAACATCTGGTCTTTTTGGGAATCTGTCTGTGATTTCACGGCCAACCATTCCCTTTATAATTCTGTCCTCTGAAATCTCGTCTACTGAAGCATCCATAGTCTCGATGGTACTACCATCACGAACTACAGTAATATGATCAGCAACATACGCTACCTCATTAAGCTTGTGGGAAATGATAATAGAAGTCATTCCCTCAGACTTAAATTTAAGTAACAGATCCAAGAGAGCCTTAGAGTCTGATTCATTAAGAGATGATGTTGGCTCATCAAGAATCAAAAGCTTTGCATTCTTGGCAAGTGCCTTTGCAATTTCTACAAGCTGCTGTTTACCAACACCGATATCTTTTATAAGTGTATGAGACGACTCAGACAAACCTACCATCTTAAGGTATTTATCTGCCTCAGCATATGTCTCATCCCAGTTCACATTAAATTTTGTTCCCTTTTCATTTCCAAGGAACATGTTTTCACCAATTGTCATGTATGGAATAAGCGCCAGCTCCTGGTGAATAATTACGATTCCCTTTTCCTCAGAATCCTTAATCTTTGAGAACTGACATACCTCACCGTTGTACACGATATCACCTGTATAGGTTCCATAAGGATAAATTCCACTCAAAACATTCATAAGAGTAGATTTTCCGGCACCATTTTCACCTACAAGTGCGTGTATTTCGCCTTCCTCTACCTTTAAATTAACATTATCGAGGGCCTTTACACCTGGGAATTCTTTGGTGATGTTTTTCATCTCTAATATAATATTAGCCAATTTTCTCCCTCCGTTCATATAGCCTATTATTTTTTATTACTTAAGTCGTTTCCTAAAGAAAAAGGCGGGTTAGTAATGTCCCCCGCCTTTATTAAATCTAAATATTTATCTTCAAGTGATTACTGAAGATCAGCCTCTGTATAGTAACCAGAGTCAATAAGGAGTTCCTTATAGTTGTTTACGTCAGCAAATACTGGCTCGCAAAGGTATGTATCGATGATACCTGTACCATTGTCGTATGACTTCTGATCGTTAACGTCTACTGTCTGGTTTGTAAGGATCTGACCTGTCATCTTAACAACCTGAGATGCAAGAGTTCTTGTATCCTTGAAGA
>JABUSV010000106.1 GCA_021442555.1 Pseudobutyrivibrio sp.
GTATCTCTAAGCAGGTTAAGGAAATCAGCCTTCTTGATCAGACTTATGTTAAGGCTGAAGATGGAAAGCAGACAGTTGCTCAGTACCTTACTTCAGTTTCAAAGGAACTTAAGATTTCTCAGATGGTTCGTTTCGAGGTAGGTGAAGGTATGGAGAAGAAGAATGAAGACTTTGCAGCTGAAGTTGCAGCTCAGTTAGGCTAATTCTTACATATTTGATTTTTAAAGCCAGGACTTTTAATGTCCTGGCTTTTTTCTACTTATAGTATATTTATAGTAGATTTATAGTCTTTTGATACTATACTTTGTATATTTGTTTTGATATAATTAATTATGTTTAGTTGTGCTATAGGGGGTACTGTGTATTGGATTCACAAGATAGTCTTCAAAAACAAAGAGCTAAGAGAAAACGAGTAGCTCGTATCAAGAGTTTTATCATTACAGCAATAGCGCTTTGGATGATAATTTCAATAGTGGTTATGACTTTGATGTGTATTAAGATAGCTTCACTTCAAAAGCAGATTAATATTTTAGCGAGTCAGTCTGTTGCCGCTTCAGAGGTGGTAGAACAGGAAAACACGGAAGAGGCTGCTGTTGAAAGACCAAAAGAGCTTTATTCTTTAAAGGATAATGCTGAGAATCTTGCAGAGGTTGGAGATATACCCAAGGTATATCTGACATTTGATGATGGACCTAGTGACAATACGGAGCAAATTCTTAATATTCTTGATGATTATGGAATAAAAGCTACTTTTTTTGTTGTGGGACAGGATATTGAGCAGTATGGAGATGCATATAGACGCATAGTTAATGAAGGCCATACTATAGGTGTTCATTCATATTCTCACAAATATGCTGATATCTATGAATCAGAGGAATCATTTATAGAGGACTATGAGAATATCAGCAAATTGGTTTCTGATGTTACTGGTGTAAAACCAAAATATTACAGATTTCCTGGTGGAAGCTCAAATCAGGTTAGCAATACTGATATGAGTACTTTTATCAATTATTTAAATAATCAGCAGGTTACATATTTTGATTGGAATGTAACAAGCGGTGATGCTACATCACAAGCTTTTACCACTGATGAACTGGTTGATAATGTTATGAACGATGTGGTAAAATACAAAACGTCTGTGGTACTGTTACATGACGCTTCAAATAAGGTGGCAACAGTTGATGCGTTGCCTGAACTTATCGAGTCATTGCAGTCTATTGGTGCCATGATTTTACCAATATCTGAGGACACGACAATTATTCAACACATGAGTGTTGTTCAATAATTAAATTGGAGGATAATATGGGATTTTTTAAAGATTTTAAGGATGATTTCGCTGATGCAGTCAACGAATTAGTTCCAGGCGATGCAGGCCAGGAAGAGGAGGTTATGGTTAACACTCTTGATGGCGAAATTGATGTGGATTCTGAGCTATCTAAGCTTGATGGTCTTTTAGAGCAGGTATCTAAGAAGGTGGAGGCACCAGAGCCAGTAGCACCTGTAGTACAGCAGGCTGCTCCTGTTGAGGAAACAACACCAGTAGAACGTAAGCCATTATTTGAGAGAAAAGAAACTAAGATGGAGGCACCAGTTAAGATGGATACAGTAGTAGAAAATGCACAGGTAAACGCACCTGTTGTTTCAGACGAAGTTGCTATTATCACTAGCGGCATGAGAGTAAAGGGTAATATCGAATCAATTGGATCAGTTGAGGTTCAGGGTGAAATCGAAGGTGATGTAAAGTGTAATGGCAAGCTTGTTGTTACAGGTCACATTAATGGTAATAGCAATTCAGCAGAATTCTTCGCTGATTCAGCTAAGATTGAAGGTGAGGTTATTACCTCTGGAACAGCCAAGGTAGGTGTAGGCTCTGTTATTATTGGTAACATCACTGCTACATCAGCTGTTATTGCAGGTGCTGTAAAGGGTGACATTGATGTTAACGGTCCAGTAGTAGTTGATACTTCAGCAGTAGTTATGGGTAACATCAAGTCTAGATCAGTTCAGATTAACAATGGTGCGGTTATTGAAGGCTTCTGTTCACAGGCTTATGCAGATGTAGATGTTGACAGTGTATTTCGTTAGGATGGATTGATATATGAAAAGAGTATTACTCAAGCTTTCCGGTGAAGCACTTTCAGGAGACAAGGGATTTGGGTTTGATGAGGCAACTTGTATGATGGTTGCCAAACAGGTAAAAAAGCTTGTTGATGATGGGGTTCAGGTAGGTATTGTAATCGGAGGTGGAAACTTCTGGAGAGGTCGTTCTTCTGAGAATATTGACAGAACAAAAGCAGATCAGATTGGTATGCTTGCTACAGTTATGAACTGTATTTATGTATCTGAGATTTTCAGATCTTGTGGAATGATGACATCAGTTCTTACTCCTTTTGAATGCGGTTCCTTTACAAAGGTATTCTCAAAGGATAGAACAAATAAATATTTTTCCAGAGGCATAGTGTGTTTCTTTGCTGGAGGAACAGGACATCCTTATTTTTCTACAGATACTGCAACTGTTCTTCGTGCAGTTGAGATTGAGGCAGATGTTATCTTATTGGCTAAGTCTATTGATGGCGTCTATGATAGCGATCCTAAGTCTAATCCAAGTGCTAAAAGATATGATTCAGTAACGATTCAAGAGGTTATCGATAAGAAGCTTCAGGTTGTAGATATGACTGCTTCAATAATCTGCATGGAGCAGAGAATGCCTATGTATGTATTTTCTCTTAATGAAGAGGATTCTATTCTCAAGGCAATTACCGGTGATTTTAACGGTACAAAAGTAATCGTATAATAAGGAGGAGCGTATGGATCCAATTTTACAAAACTGCGAAGATAAGATGAATAAGTCACTTAACAATCTTGCTGAGGAGTACGCCACTATTAGAGCTGGTCGTGCTAATCCACATATTTTAGATAAGCTTACAGTTGATTACTATGGTGCGCCAACACCACTTCAGTCTGTTGCTAACATATCAGTGCCAGAGCCAAGACTTATTCAGATACAGCCTTGGGAGGCATCTTTGGTTAAGGAAATAGAAAAGTCGATTAATATGTCAGATATTGGTATTAATCCTACTAACGATGGCAAGGTTATTAGACTTGTATTTCCAGAACTCACAGAGGAGCGCCGTAAGGACATTGCCAAGGATATCAAGAAAAAAGGTGAAGATTGCAAGGTAGCTGTTCGTAATATCAGAAGAGATACAATAGATTCTCTTAAAAAGCACTCTAAAGATGAGGGCGTTTCAGAAGATCAGATTAAAGATCTCGAGGATAAGTGCCAAAAGATGACAGACAAGTTCATCGAGAAAGTTGACGCGGCAGTTGACGCTAAGACAAAAGAGATCATGACAGTTTAATAACGATACTAAAGGGCACAATGTTACATTGTGCTCTTTTCGTATGAGGAGGACAAAATGAGCGTACCTGAACATATAGCTATCATTTTAGATGGAAATGGAAGATGGGCCAAGGCTAAGGGAATGCCTAGAACATATGGACATACTGTTGGAGCTAAAAATGTGGAAACAATCTCAAGAGCTGCCTATAATGCAGGTGTAAAGTATTTAACCATGTATGCTTTTTCAACTGAAAACTGGTCTAGACCTGATGATGAAGTAGGGGCATTAATGGGACTGCTGACAGAGTATATTAAGACATGTATGAAAACAGCAAAGAAGGATAATCTTAGAGTCAGATTTATTGGAGATCTAAGTGCCTTATCACAGTCCATGCAAGATGCTATAAAAAAACTTGAGGAATATTCTGCTGGTTTTACTGGATTAACACTTACTATTGCAGTGAACTATGGTAGCAGGGATGAGATGATTAGAGCAGTAAAACAAGTATCAATGGATGTTAAAAATAACAAGCTTGATATAGATGATATTGATGCTAAATTATTCTCGTCATATTTGGATACAAAGGATATTCCTGATCCTGATTTAATGATTAGAACATCAGGTGAACAGCGTTTATCAAATTATTTGTTGTGGCAATTGGCTTATAGTGAGTTTTATTTTACCAGCGTACCATGGCCTGATTTTAATGTGGAAGAACTTAAAAAGGCCATAGAAGAGTACGAAAGAAGAAACCGCAGATTTGGTGGTATCTAGGAGGATTATATGTTTTGGACCAGACTTTTTAGTGGAATTATTCTAGTTATTCTTGCTTTAATTTTCATAATTACAGGTGGCGATTTGCTTTTGTTTGTTATGTTGGTATTATCGCTTATTGGAATGTACGAATTATATCGTATATTTAAAATCGAGCGTACTTTAGCTGGAATATTGGGGTACATTGCCTGTATCACATATTATGCAAATCTTAAGTTTGCTTTTGTTCAGGATACCATGGTTATTATCCTTGGCTTTTTACTGTTATTATTAGCTGTATTTGTATTTACATATCCTAAGTATCATTCACATCAGATTATGGCTTCATTTTTTGGATTAAGCTACGTGGGAATCATGCTTTCGTTTCTATATCAGACCAGAATGCTTCCAATGGGAGAGTTTATAGTATGGTTGATATTCCTGTGTTCGTGGGGATGTGACACATCAGCTTATTGTGTAGGTGTTCTGTTTGGAAAGCATAAGATGTCTCCAATTCTTAGTCCTAAGAAAAGTGTAGAGGGAGCTGTAGGTGGCGTGGCAGGTGCCATGCTGTTTACTGCTTTATATTTGTATATTATTCAGCAGTTTACTTCAGCAAAGGATATGGCGATTTTAGTACTTGTTATTATTAGCGGAATAGGTGCACTTATGTCCATGGTAGGCGATTTGGCAGCATCGGCTATTAAGCGTAATTTTGAAGTAAAAGACTATGGTAAGTTAATACCAGGACACGGCGGTGTTCTTGATAGATTTGATAGCGTTATAATCACAGCTCCTATCGTGTATTTTCTTGCTTATTATTTGAGTTAGTGAGGTATTATTATGGCATCAAGCAAATTGGCGATTCTCGGATCCACAGGATCCATTGGAACACAGACATTAGAGATTGTCAGTCAAAACCCTGATGTTTTATCAGTGGTAGCTATGTCTTGTGGTCGCAACATAGAATTATTTGAACAACAGGTTAGAAAATACAAGCCTTCTCTTGTAGCAGTGGCAGATGAACAATTGGCCAAGGAACTTAAGGACAGGTTATCTGACATAAAGCTTGATATTATGTATGGCATGGAGGGTCTTATTGCAGTTGCAACAGCTCAAGAGGCAGATACAGTTGTTACAGCAGTGGTTGGAATGATTGGAGTCAGACCAACAATTGCTGCTATCAATGCTGGTAAAACCATAGCATTAGCAAACAAGGAGACTCTTGTTACAGCCGGACATATTATCATGCCCTTGGCCAAGGAAAAGGGCGTATCTATCTTGCCTGTAGATAGTGAGCACAGTGCAATCTTTCAATCTTTAAATGGAGAGAGGCATAATAAGATAAGCAAAATCATTCTTACTGCCTCAGGAGGACCTTTTAGAGGAAAAACATATGAGGAGTTGGAAAATGTAACGTTAGAGCAGGCCTTAAAACACCCCAATTGGTCTATGGGAGCAAAGATTACTGTTGATTCAGCTACCATGATTAACAAGGGATTAGAGGTTATGGAGGCTAAGTGGCTGTTTGGAGTTAGCCTCAATCAGATTGAGGTCACAGTACATCCTCAGAGTATACTTCATTCTGCAGTGGAATTTGAGGATGGTGCAATTATAGGTCAAATGGGAACGCCAGATATGAAGCTGCCTATTCTTTACGCACTGTTTTATCCAGACAGAAAGACTCTGTACAGCGAGTCACTTGATTTGTTCAAGGTTGGTACTCTTACATTTGAGCGTCCGGATTTTGAGACTTTCTATGGACTTCAGCTAGCATTTGATGCCATGAGTGCAGGTGGAAATGTTCCAACAGTGTATAATGCTGCAAATGAAAAGGCAGTAAGTTTGTTTTTAAATAATAAAATCTCCTTTGTTGAAATACCTGAGATTGTATCAGAGTCAATGATTGAAATAGATTATATTGATAATCCAACCATAGAACAGGTGCTTGAGACTGAAAAGATGACATATGATTTTATAGAGAGCAGGTGGTAATTTGAAGATAGTTCTAGCAATAATAATTTTTAGTGCCATAGTTCTATTTCATGAATTAGGACATTTTTTATTTGCAAAAAAGTGTAATGTTAAGGTAAATGAGTTTTGTCTGGGTTTAGGACCTACTGTTTTCTCATGGGGAAAAGGAGAGACCAAATATAGTCTCAGACTTTTGCCTTTTGGTGGTGCTTGCGTTATGGAAGGAGAAGACGATAATTCCTCCGATGAAAGAGCTTTTTATAATAAGACTGCATGGGAGAGATTTCAGATTGTTTTTGCAGGTCCTTTTTTTAATTTTATTTTAGCTTACGTTTTGGCTTGTTTTTTTATTGCCATGGCTGGCTTTGATACGCCTGTTATTTCAGGAGTAATGGAAGGGTATGGGGCAGAAGCAGCAGGGCTTCAAGCAGGTGACCGTATCATAAAGATGAATAACTATAATATTCATTTTTATCAGGAAGTGACTGTATACAATTATTTTCATAATGGAGAAGCAGTAGATGTTGTATATGAGCGAGATGGAGATAAACACACGGCGCATATTACACCTATATATTCTGATGAATTAGGAAAATACTTGATAGGTATTAATGGTAATTTAGACAGGCAAAAAGGAAACATATTTGAAGTTTTGGAATATGGGGCTTATGAAGTTAAATACCAGATATATATTACTATCAACAGCCTGAAGATGTTATTTACAGGTCAGCTTGGAGTAAAAGATATGTCGGGACCTGTTGCAATAGTTGATACTATTTCAGATGTTTATGAGCAAAGTATAATAGATGGAGTATTCTACGTAATAGTTAATATGCTAAGCATAGCAATATTGCTGTCAGCTAACCTGGGAGTTATGAATTTGCTGCCGCTTCCTGCGTTGGATGGAGGTAGGATATTTCTAATATTTATTGAGCTTGTGAGAGGTAAAAAATTAAAAGCTGAGGTCGAAGGCTTTATTAATATGGTTGGGTTTGCAATGCTTATGGCATTGATGGTTTTTGTTATGTATAACGATATTACAAAGCTTATAAAATAGCATTTGGAGGTGTGTATGAATACCAAAACAGTACATATTGGTGACAGAGTAATAGGCGGAGGAAATCCAATTCTTATTCAGTCAATGACTAATACAAAAACACAGGATGTTGAAGCTACTGTCAATCAGATTCTTAAGCTTGAGGCTGCAGGTTGCGATATTATCAGATGTGCTGTGCCAGACATGGATGCAGCAAAAGCCTTAGGTGAGATAAAAAAAAGAGTACACATTCCTATTGTTGCTGATATTCATTTTGATTACAGGCTTGCCATTGCTGCCATGGAAAATGGAGCAGATAAAATAAGAATCAATCCGGGAAACATTGGCTCTATAGACAGAATTAAGACAGTTGTAGATGTTGCAAAGGAGAGAAATATACCTATCAGAGTAGGTGTTAACTCTGGTTCTTTGGAAAAGGAACTGGTGGAAAAATATGGTGGAGTAACAGCAGAAGGATTGGTAGAAAGTGCCTTAGATAAGGTCAGGATAATAGAGGATTTAGGTTATGACAATTTAGTTATAAGCATTAAATCTTCTGATGTTATGATGTGTGTTAAAGCACATGAGCTCATAGCAGACAAAACCAATCATCCGCTTCATGTTGGAATCACAGAAGCCGGTACACTAATCAGTGGTAACATCAAGTCTGCATGTGGTCTTTCAATGATTTTATCTCAGAAAATCGGAGATACAATAAGAGTCTCTCTTACAGGGGACCCTGTAGAGGAAATAAAATCAGCTAAGCTTATTCTCAAGACATTGGGTCTTAGAAAAGGTGGAGTAGAGATTGTATCATGTCCTACCTGTGGAAGAACACAGATAGATTTAATAGGATTAGCCAATAAGGTTGAGACGTTGGTTAGTGAATTTGATAATCTGGACATTAAAGTCGCAGTAATGGGCTGTGTTGTTAATGGTCCAGGTGAAGCAAAAGAAGCGGATTTAGGGGTAGCTGGCGGCATTGGTGAAGGTCTTTTGATTAAATCAGGAGAGATAATAAAAAAGATGCCAGAGAATAAGCTTTTGGATGCCCTAAGAGAAGAATTAGAGAATTGGAGCAAATAGTACATCATGGATGCCCTTGCCTTTTACAATGTATTCCCTGAACTAAATACTGACCAGGAATTTAATAGAATTCTCAAGGATGCAACTGTAACAAAGGTGGCTACAGGACGCGAAAAGGATGATATTAGAATCTATTTAACCTTCAACACTCTAGTTCCTAAGCGTAGAATCTGGTATTTAGAGGATACTATTAAAAAACAGTTTTTTGCCCATGAAAAGGTAGATGTCAGGATTATTGAGGATTTCAATTTATCCAGTCAATATAATCCTTCCAATCTGTTTGATGCATATAAGGACAGTATATATGAAGAGTTAGAGAACACCTCTGATTTATTATTGAATCTGTATCGTAAAGCGGATGTAGATTTTTGCGATGAGACAACCATGACTGTAACTTTGGAGGATACAGTTATATCAAGAGCAAGACAGGAGCAGATTTCTGATCTTCTATATAATATATTCTGTAACAGATGTCATCAGAGTGTTCGTATTTTATTTGAGTATAAGGAAGCCAAAAACAGTAAATACATCAAAAATGTTGATGCTGAGATTAAAAATAAGATTTGCTTTATTACTCGCAATCAGGCAAATCTTGGTGAAGGAAGTGATGAGCTGTCTCAGGATAATGCTACTCCTTTAAGTGGTTCTGCATTAGATAAGGAAGAGGCAAAGGCTGCGATTAAGCCTCTTACCAAAAGTGATAATCCTGATGTAATAATGGGCAATGAAATTTTGGACAATGCCATGCCATTAGAGGAGATTAATGGTGATTTTGGTGGGCCTGTTGTTGTTAGGGGCCAGGTGTCTGATCTTGAGTTCAAGGAAACACGAAAAGGTGGAATGCTTATTCTTGGCTCAATTACAGATTTTACAGATTCTATCTCATTTAAGATGTTTTTTTCGGAGATTGAAAGAGGAAAAGAGCTGGAAAAAAGTCTTAAAAATGGTGGCTTCTACAAATTCAGAGGTAAGGCTGATGAAGATGACAGGACCAAGGAGCTTTCCATCTTTAGAATAACAGATGTTCAAAACATCAAAGACTTTAGAACTACACGGCAGGATATGTCGGTTGACAAGCGTGTTGAGCTTCACTGTCATACCAAGATGAGTGAGTTTGATGGTGTATCTGAGATTACTGATATTATTAAAAGAGCCAAGTCATGGGGACATAAAGCATTGGCTATTACAGATCATGGTGTAGTTCAGGCTTTTTGTGATGCTGACCATATGCTTAAACCAGATGATGATTTCAAAGTAATATATGGTTGTGAGATATATTTAGTCGATGATACAAAAAAAATAGTCGCAAATGACAAAGGACAAACTCTTGATGATGAGTTTGTAGTTTTTGATATAGAAACAACAGGCTTCAATTCTTCAAAATGTAAGATTATAGAGATTGGAGCGGTTAAGATTGTCGCAGGTCAGATTGTTGACAGATTCTCTGAGTTTGTTAACCCGCAGGTTCCTATTCCATATAGAATTACCGAGCTTACCAGTATTACAGACGACATGGTGATGGATGCCATGACTATTGATGAAGTTCTCCCAAGATTTATAGAATTTTGTGGAGACTGTGTTCTTGTAGCACATAATGCTGATTTTGATACAAGCTTTATAAAATCAAACTGTAAAAAGCTTGGCTTGTCATATGACTATACTCATGTGGATACAGTATCCTGTGCCAGATATTTGCACCCAAATATGACAAAGTTCAATCTTGATGCTGTTGCCAAGGCAGAGGGGATTGTCAATGAACACCATCACAGGGCTGTAGATGATGCTGAATGTACTGCTCTTATATTTGAAAAGTTTATTTCAAAGCTTAAAAATGAGAATATTTTTACTTTAGGTGAATTAAATGAACATAGCAAGCCGACAGATGAACAGCTCAAAAAGATGCATGCTCATCATTGTATAGTATTGGCTAAAAATGATTTGGGAAGAATCAATCTTTACAGACTGGTATCAGAGTCTCACCTCAATTATTTCAGTCGTGTTCCAAAGGTACCTAAATCGCTAATTAAAGAGTGCAGAGATGGACTCATTATCGGTTCTGCCTGTGAAGCGGGAGAGTTGTATCAGGCAATAATCGAAGGAAAAGACGATGCAGAGATTACAAGACTTGTGAACTTTTATGATTATCTTGAGATTCAGCCAGTTGGAAATAATGATTTCATGATAAGAAGTGACAAGTATGAAAACTTTACTTCCGTTGAAGACCTTAGAGATGTAAATAGAAAAATAGTATCTTTGGGAGAGGAATTTAAAAAGCCTGTAGTTGCTACTTGCGACGTACATTTTCTTGATCCAGAGGATGAAATCTATCGTCGTATTATTATGGCAAACAAGGGATTTGATGATGCTGATCAGCAGGCTCCTTTGTATTTGCACACCACAGAGGAGATGTTAGAGGAATTCTCATATCTTGGAATAGAAAAAGCACATGAGGTTGTTATAGATAACACCAATCTCATTGCTGATATGTGTGAGAGAATTCATCCTGTAAGACCAGACAAATGTCCTCCTGTTATTGAAAATTCAGAGGAAGATTTACGCAGAATTTGTGAGACACGAGCACATGAACTGTATGGAGATGAGCTTCCAACTATAGTAGCAGAACGATTAGAGAGGGAGCTTAATTCTATTATTGGCAATGGATATTCCGTAATGTACATTATAGCTCAAAAGCTGGTATGGAAATCCAATGAAGATGGATATCTTGTTGGCAGTCGAGGATCTGTTGGATCTTCCTTTGCAGCAACAATGGCTGGTATTACAGAGGTAAATCCGCTTCAGCCGCATTACTTATGTAGAGAGTGTAAATATTCTGAGTGGGAAGGTCCAGAGATTAATGATATCATCGACCAGGGACTCTCGGGAGTAGATATGCCAGATAAAATCTGTCCTAAGTGTGGCGCAAAGCTTATGAAGGATGGATTTGATATTCCATTTGAGACCTTCCTAGGATTTAAGGGAGATAAGGAGCCTGATATTGACCTTAACTTTTCTGGTGAATATCAGTCAAAAGCTCATAAATATACAGAGGTTATTTTTGGTGAAGGCCAGACCTTTAAGGCTGGAACAGTATCGACCTTGGCTGATAAAAACGCCTTGGGATATGTTCTTAAATATTATGAAAAAAGAGACGGCAAGAGACGTTTTTCTGAGAGTTCTCGTATAGCAAAGGGTGTAGAAGGCGTTAAGAGCACAACCGGGCAGCATCCAGGTGGTGTAATTGTACTTCCTGTAGGAGAGGATATTTATTCTTTTACGCCTATACAGCATCCTGCCAATAAGGACACAGATATTGTTACAACTCACTTTGATTATCATAAGATTGATGCCAATCTCTTAAAGCTTGATATATTGGGCCATCAAGATCCTACAATGATTAGACGACTTGAGGATTTGATTAAGTTTGATGCTACGCAGATTCCTTTAGACGATCCAAAGGTTATGTCCTTGTTTCAAAGCACTGAGGCCTTGGGGGTTACACCTTCAGATATCATGGATACTCCACTTGGAACTTTGGGTATACCTGAGTTTGGTACAGATTTTGCCATGCAGATGCTTGTTGAGGCCAAACCTCAGTATTTTACGGATCTTGTGCGTATAGCTGGCCTTGCACATGGTACAGATGTATGGTTAGGAAATGCACAGGACTTGATTGTTAATGGTATTGCTACTATTACAACAGCTATTTGTACTCGTGATGATATTATGGTTTATTTGATTCACAAGGGACTGGACCCAGCAGAATCCTTTACTATCATGGAACGTGTTAGAAAAGGCGTAGTTGCCAAGGGTAAGTGCGCCGAATGGCCAGAGTATAAGGAGCATATGTTAGAGCATGGTGTACCAGAATGGTATGTCGGTTCCTGTGAGAAGATTAAATACATGTTCCCAAAGGCACACGCTGTTGCTTATGTTATGATGGCCTGGCGTGTTGCATATTGTAAGATATATCATCCACTGGAATATTATGCTGCATTTTTCTCTATTAGAGCAGATGGTTTTGACTATGAACTTATGTGTCAGGGAAGAGAAAAGTGTGAGATGCACATTAAGCAATATAAGAAAATAGACAAGCCTTCTGCAACAGAAAAAGATACATTGATTGCATTAAGACTGGTGCAGGAAATGTATGCAAGAGGATTTGAATTTTTGCCTATGGATTTATATCAATCAGATGCCAGATATTTTAAGATTGTAGATGGTAAGCTGCTCCCTCCGTTTAATGTAATTAGTGGAATGGGAGATAAAGCGGCAGAACAGCTAGCAATAGCTGCATCTCAGGGTAAGTTTTTATCATTAGATGAAATAAAAGAACGCGGCAAGGTTTCTCAAACTATATTGGATACCATGGCTTCGTTAGGTATCACAGGCGATTTACCAAAGTCTAATCAGCTGTCTATTTTTGATTTCTTCTAAAATAGAATGTACAATTGTAATGGATAATTTATATAGGAGCAACAGATGAAGGACTTAAATGATATTAGAGTTGAGATAGATGAAGTAGATAAAACTATAACTGAACTCTATGAGAAAAGAATGAAGCTTGCTGAAGAGGTGGCAGAGTATAAGATAGCTAACGGCAAAGCTGTGTACGATAAAAAAAGAGAGTTGGAAAAGCTTGATACTCTTGCATCATATGCACACAGTGAATTTACCAGACAAGGTATTGTGGAACTGTATGAACAGATAATGGCGACAAGTCGTAAGAGACAATATCAGATTATGGCCAAGGCTGGCATGTCAGTAGACACAGGCTTTGATTTTGTGGAGGAGTTTGATTATTCTGAGGCCACAGTTTGTTTTCAAGGAGTAGAAGGTGCTTATTCTCAGCAGGCCATGAACAATTTCTTTGATAAAAAGATGAAGGACTCATTCCATGTTGATACATGGAGAGATGCCATGGAGGCAATTAAATCTGGCAAGGCACAGTATGCAGTGCTTCCCATTGAGAATTCATCTGCAGGTTCTATAGCAGAATGTTATGATCTGATTTTGGAATATGAGGTTTCTATAATTGGAGAATATATTTTAAAAGTAGATCATGCTCTTTTAGGTGTAAAGGGGGCTAAGTTATCCGACATTAAGTCGGTTTATTCGCATCCACAGGCATTGATGCAATGCGATGGATATTTAAGAAATAATCATATGGATTGGGATGCAATTGCTTTGCACAATACTGCAGTGTCAGCTAAAAAGGTGCATGATGACAATGACGTTACCCAGGCTGCAATAGGAAGCTGCCTAAATGCCAGCATTTATGACTTGGATATTCTTGAAGAGGCTATTCAGGATGTTAAGGGCAATGAGACAAGGTTTATAGTTGTATCAAAAAATAAAAAATACTGTTCCAGTGCTAAAAAACTCAGTCTTTGTATAGAGATTCCAAACGAGGAGGGCTCTTTATATAAGATGCTGTCTCATTTTATTTTTAATGGATTGGATTTATGTCACATTGAATCAAGGCCTATCAAGGATGTAAACTGGGAATATCGATTCTTTATTGATGTTATTGGTAATCTTAATGATGAGGCAGTGAAGAATGCGCTTGTTGGGATTGACGCTGAAGCCAGCAGATTCAGAATTTTGGGCAATTATGTTAGGAGTAGATAATGAAGCTTGATAGACTAATATATTATAGACAGGACCATAACAGCATATATACACTCGTAGACTTATATAATCGTATATGTGACGGAAATACTATAGATGAATCCCAAGAGGTCCTGTTTTATGAGTCTTTATCAGAGGTAATATCAGAATCTATAAGTCATGGATATTATGGCAATCTATGGAAGCTGTACATTACCAATATGCTTGTAAACCATGAGAATGCCTATAGCTTGTCCTGTGAGATGGCAGGAGATGCTGTTGGATCCATATCAGCTACAGCAAGACTTGATTTTGCAATTATTTATCAGGTATTCAATATGGATTTTGCTGTATTTAAGCCATATTTTGATTATGACTATGACAGCTTTTTATGTTTTGATGCCAGAAATAATACAGGCTATAAGTTCAGTAAGAGAATCAGAGATTGTATACTCAACCTGGCAAAGGAGCTGTCAGGTGCAAAAGATGCTGACGAGTTTCAGCAGTTAGTGGCAGGGTTTTACAAGAGCTTTGGCGTTGGCAAGTTAGGATTGCACAAGGCCTTTAGAATCGAGGAAGGCGGGCAGATTGTTCCTGTTTCAAACATAGCTCATGTTAAGTTAAGTGACCTTGTAGGCTACGATATTCAAAAAAAGCAGCTTACAGATAATACAGAAAACTTTTTGGCAGGGAAAAAAGCCAATAACTGCCTGTTGTTTGGTGATGCTGGCACTGGAAAGTCAACATCTGTCAAGGCTATATGCAACGAATATTATGACAGAGGACTTAGGCTTATAGAGGTATACAAGCATCAGCTAAAAGATATCCATCATGTAATAGCTCAAATCAAATCAAGAAAGTATAAGTTTATTATCTATATGGATGACTTGTCTTTTGAAGAATTTGAAACAGAATACAAATATCTCAAGGCTGTAATCGAGGGAGGTCTGGAGAAAAAGCCGGATAATGTTTTAATCTATGCAACAAGCAACAGAAGACATCTTATCAAGGAATCCTTTAAAGATAAGCAGGATATGGATGATCTTCATAAGAATGATACAGTTCAGGAGAAGCTGTCATTAGCATACAGATTTGGGGTTACTATATATTTTGGTTCTCCTAGTAAAAAGGAGTTTCAGGATATAATATTGGAATTGAGAGATAGAACAGGCATTACGCTTTCTGATGATGAGATTCTTGCAGAGGCTAATAAATGGGAGATATCCCATGGTGGTTTGTCAGGAAGATGTGCTCAGCAGTTTATAGATTATATCGCGGGGCAGCAGTAAGGTATAGTTGAGGGGTTTTTATGAAAGTATTTGCATCTATTTATATTGGTTCAGTTGAGGCCACAATGAAGGTCTTCGAGGTAAAAAAAGGCAGTGGGCTTCAGGAAATTGATAACCTAAAGAAGCCAACTGATATTATTTCTGAGATACTTCGATATAAAAAAATCAGTCAGGAAACAGCAGATAAGCTTTGTAAAATGCTGCTTGATATGAAGCGAATTATGGGTTCATACAAGGTAGACGGATACAAGGTTTATGCCAATTCGGTGCTAAAACAGGCATCCAATATCTATTTTATTTTGGATCAGGTTAAAACCAAGACAGGCTTTGAAGTGGAGATTATATCTAACTCAGAGCAGAGATTCTTGGGATATCAGGCAATTGCCTCCATGGATGGATTCGCTGAGATTATAAAGGACTCAGCAGTTCTTGTAGATATTGGAGGTGTATCTCTACAGCTTACTTATTTTTCTAACGGTAAGCTTATCACAACTCAGCATCTTGACTTAGGAATTGTATCTGTAGGAGAAAATCTTCGCAAGTTGGACAGCATGGCCAATCCAATAGAACAGATGAATGAGATATTAAATAAAGAGCTGGATGTTTTTAAGTCATTATATCTGACAGGTGAATCCTTGAAATATATGATAATTTCCGGAGACTTAAATGCAGCTTTTTATACTATAGATTTTCTTATGCAGCCTTTGAAAATGTTACATAAGGCTATTGCTAATTCCCTTCAACCTAAAAAGATTATTACACCTGGTGTTACAACCTGTGATGGTATGGCCTATGATTACTGTTACAACAATGGTTGGCTGGTGGCAGAACATGATTTTAACGAAGATGTTTTGTCTGCAGCATGGACTATATCCAAGCGTTATGGAAGTTATCAGCCTCATTTGAAGGCACTGGAAAAATTATCAGGCATGATATTTGATGCTACAAAAAAATATCATGGCATGTCTGATAAGCACAGGCTTATGATGCAGGTTATAGCAATTCTTCATGACTGTGGAAAATATATCAGTATTGCTGAGGCGTCCAGTGGGTCATACACCATTATTATGAGCTCAGAAATCCTTGGCCTGTCCCATAAGGAAAGAGAGATGATAGCATACACGGTGTCGTATAACCGCAAACCATTAGAAAACTATGAAGCTCTATCTGATAAGTTTACTCCTGAGGAGTACGTTATTATTGTAAAGCTTTTGGCTATCCTCAAGGTAGCAAATGCGCTTGACAGAAGTCACAAGCAAAAGAGTAAAAATGTATCCATGACAGTTAGAGACAACAATCTTAATATTACGATTGAGTCTCAGGCTTCCATGGCCTTAGAAAAGGGACTGTTTTCGGAAAAAGCTGATTTTTTTCAGCAAATATTTGGCATAAGACCAGTGCTTAAGGAGAAGAGATTGGATTTGTAGGAGGGGAATATGACTGATTTAAGTAATCCTAAATATTACGATAACAGAGAACTTAGCTGGCTTAAGTTTGAAAAACGAGTATTAGACGAGTCAAAAGATAAGAGTTTGCCAGTACTTGAAAGATTAAAGTTTATAAGTATTACTTCGTCCAATCTGGATGAATTTTTCATGGTCAGAGTAGCTTCCTTAAAGGATATGGATCATGCAGGATATACCAAGCCTGATATCGCAGGCATGACTCCAAGTGAACAGTTAGAGGCGATAAATGAAGATACAAGAGAACTTGTGGATTCGCAATATTCAATATACAACAGGTCTTTGATACCTCTTCTTAAAACCAACGGCATAGTAATCTACGATGCATATGAGGATTTGAATCAGGAGCAGGCTCAATATGTGGATGAGTATTTCATGTCACAGGTATATCCTGTTTTAACACCAATGGCGCATGATGCATCTCGTCCATTTCCTCTTATAAGAAACAAGTCCTTAAATATCGCTGCTATTTTGGAAAGAGCAGATTCAACGGGAAGAAGAGCCGGAGAAAATGTTGAATTTGCCACGGTTCAGGTTCCTTCAGTTCTGCCTAGATTTATTCCTATTCCAAGTGCCAAGGATGTTAAGGACAGCTTTATTCTATTAGAGCAGGTTATTGAACGTAATATGGACAAGCTGTTTTTAAACTATAATGTAGTTGCAGCTGGCCCATACAGAATAATGCGAAATGCTGACTTTTCTATTGATGAAGAAGGTGCTGAGGATCTTCTTATGGAGATTGAAAAGCAATTGAAATCTCGTCAGTGGGGTGAAGTTATCAGACTTGAGGTTGAGGCTGGTATTAACAAAAAGCTTTTATCGATTCTCAAGGATAATCTTGGTGTTAACGAGATAGATATTTATAATATCAATGGACCTTTGGATTTGACTTTCCTTATGAAGCTGTACGGTATAGAAGGATACGATGAGCTCAGAAGTTCAAAGTTTACACCACAGAAGAATCTTAGAATTGTGCCAGGGGATAATATCTTTGAAGAAATCAAAAAAGGAGATATACTATTACATCATCCTTATGAGACCTTTGATCCCGTTGTAGAATTTATTGCGCAAGCAGCATATGACCCTCATGTTCTTGCTATCAAACAGACGCTTTACAGAGTAAGTGGTAACTCACCTATAATTGCATCTTTAGCCAAGGCTGCAGAAAATGGAAAACAGGTTACTGTACTAGTAGAGCTCAAGGCCAGATTTGATGAGGAAAATAATATTATATGGGCCAGAAAGTTGGAAAAGGCTGGATGTCATGTAATATATGGTCTTGTTGGTTTAAAAACACATTGCAAGATAGCACTTGTTGTCCGTCGAGAGGAAGATGGTATAGTCAGGTATGTACATCTTGGTACTGGAAATTATAATGACTCAACAGCCAAACTGTACACTGATTGTGGTATGTTTACCTGCAGAAGGTCTTATGGGCAGGACGCTACAGCTGTATTTAATATGCTGTCAGGATATTCTGAACCTGCCAGCTGGAACAGGTTGTATGTTGCACCAATCTGGCTTAGAGACAAGTTTATGAGTCTTATTGACAAGGAAATAGCTAATGCCAAGGAAGGCAAGGAAGCATTTATCGTTGCAAAAATGAATTCACTTTGTGATAAGGATATTATAGAAAAACTTTACAAAGCTTCTTGTGCAGGTGTTAAGATTAATCTTATAGTACGAGGTATCTGCTGTCTTAGAGCTGGAGTTGAAAAGGTAAGTGAAAACATTCATGTATCTTCTATTGTAGGTACTTATCTGGAGCATGCTCGTATTTTTTATTTTTACAATAATGGTGCAGAAGAGATATACTTAGCTTCTGCAGACTGGATGCCACGTAACCTTGACCGTAGAGTGGAGATAATGTTCCCGGTTGAGGATGAGGCCCTTAAAGCATCGGTAAAGCATATATTAGATATACAATTAAGAGATAATCAAAAGGCTTATCATATGATGCCAGATGGTACATACAAGAAGTTCGATAAAAGGGGTAAAGTACTTATAAGCGCTCAAGATACTTTCTGCAAGGAGGCAATGGAACGTAACGAATCTGTTACCAAGGTTTGGCAGGAGAGAAGATTTATTCCAATAATGGGTAATGACGTAGATTATATATAATAGTTTTTAAAAAACTGTTGACGTAGAAGTATGTCCGTGATATATTACCTATGTTGTGAAAACAAGTAGAGTATCCACTCTCACCTAAGCACGAGCGTGACTTAGAGTTTTATATTTCACACAATCTTTGTTTAACAATGATTTGTGAGTATTATGGTGGATATTCTGTATCCACTTTTTTTTATTTATTCGGAGGTATTCACTATTAGCGAATTAATGATTAATGAGCAGATCAGAGACAAGGAAGTACGTCTTATCGGCTCAGACGGGGAACAGCTTGGCATTATGTCAGCAAGAGAGGCTCAAAAAATTGCAGATGATGAGGGTCTTGATTTAGTTAAGATTTCTCCAAAGGCAGTACCACCAGTTTGCAAGATCGTAGACTATGGTAAGTATCGCTACGAGATGGCTCGTAAGGAGAAGGAAGCTAAGAAAAAGCAACATGTCGTTGAAGTTAAAGAGATTCGTATGTCTCCAAACATCGATTCTAATGATTTGAATACCAAGATTAATGCTGCTCGCAAGTTCTTAAGCAAGGGTGACAAGGTTAAGGTTACACTTCGTTTTAGAGGACGTGAGATGGCGCATATGCAGGAGAGCAAGCATATACTAGATGATTTTGCTGAAAAGCTTGCAGATGTATCAATAGTGGAAAAGGCACCAAAGGTTGAGGGCAGAGCCATCAGCTTAGTGCTTGCAGAAAAGAAATCGTAAAACAGGAGGAAAATATCATGCCAAAGATGAAAACAAAAAGAGCTGCTGCAAAGCGCTTCAAGATGACAGGAACAGGAATGCTTAAGAGAAATAAGGCTTATAAGCGTCATATCTTAACCAAGAAGTCTACAAAGAGAAAGAGAAATCTTCGTCAGGCTGCTATTACAGATGCTACAAATGTAAAGAACATGAAGAAGGTTCTTCCATATTTATAAGATAGGAAGATCTTTTGGTTTATTTGGTTAGGAGGAATATTTAAATGGCAAGAGTTAAAGGCGGATTAAACGCTAAGAAAAGAC
>JABUSV010000069.1 GCA_021442555.1 Pseudobutyrivibrio sp.
TTGGAAGCGTTTTTGGATGCCGACGATTTTGAAGAAAAATACAAAATAATCGTGGCTGCTTCAGTATCGGATTTTACTGATTTGATTATTGATAATATGGCGTCATCTATGGATGTTGTGGTTAAGGACGGTCATATCGAAAGCAGAATAGAGGATTTAAAGTATTGCGTTAGAACAAGGGCGCATTTTGAAACAACCAGATTAAGGAGATAATATTATGAGAGCAGCTATTATCTTTGCTAATGGATGCGAAGAGATAGAAGGATTAACTGTTGTTGATGTACTAAGACGTGCAAAGATTGATATTACAATGGTATCCATAACAGGTCAGCTTCAGATAACAAGCAGTCACGATGTCAGATTCGAAGCAGATGCTTTATTTGAAGATGTAGATTTTTCTGATTATGATGCAATAATTCTTCCAGGTGGAATGCCAGGAAGTAATAATCTGTATGCATCACAAGCTTTAAAAGAGATAGTAAAAGACTTTGCCCAAACAGGCAAGCTGGTATCCGCTATATGTGCTGCACCTTTTATTTTAGGGCAGCTTGGAATTCTTGAGGGAAAAAAAGCTACATGCTTTCCAGGCTTTGAGGACAAGCTTACAGGAGCAGAATTCATAGATGTTCCCGTGGTATGTGATGGTAATGTAATTACAGCAAGGGGAATGGGAGCGGCCATTGATTTTGCACTTGCAATTGTAGAGTATTCTTTGGGGGAGGAAGCTGCTACAGAACTTTGCCAAAAGTTTATGTATTATAGGTAGGATAATGTTGTTATGTTTATTATTGTTGCGTTAGTTATTTGGGCTGTTCTCAAACAAAGTATGGGTGAGGATTCAGCCAAGTCCCTTATGGGCAAGATAATACTTGGATATGTTGGCGTAGCGGCCCTTATAGGTTTTTTCTCGGCAGCTCCAGGTATAGCCATTCTTTTGGCGGGACTTATTGGATTTGGTATATTTAAAAAATATGCCAACAAGGATAAGAAAATCAGAGAAGAGGATTATGGATGGAATACAAAGGGAACTAAAAGCTCATCAAAAAATCCATATTCAAATAGTAATACTGTAGATTCTACAGCACGCTATGAAAAAGCGGCAAAGAATTATTCAAGCTCTTTTGATGACAAAACTTATAAGGTTGTTTCAGCTATTCTTCCAAAGTCGGTTAAGAAAAGAGCTAACATGATTAGAGAGTTTTCAGAAGAATTTAAGCTTTATCTCACACAGGATCAGATAGACAAGATGGTAAATGCTACTTATCTTTCAGAGAATTGGAAGAGAGAAGTAGAGTCCATGAATTCGAAGTACTACGAGATACCATCTCTTTGGTTTCAGGGTCCAACCAGGTGGTTAAGAGCATATCTCTATGCTTTTACGTTACAGGATGTTACCTCTGACTGGAATCAGCAGGAACGTATTGCTCAAAGTGCCTTTGAAGCTGTATTTCAATATTCTGACAGCTTACACGATGTATCATTGGATGAACGTATACGTCTGATAAACGACAGATTCTACACTCAGTTTGATGATGTAACTTTTATGATTGCATATAATTATCTTAAAGAGCTGGGACTGGAACATAATATTGATTCGGCAAGACCAATCTATGGACAGTCCAAGGCTGAAGAACTTGAGAAAAAATACGCATCAATGGATATGCCTGAAAATCACGGACCTGCAATGGAGAGAGCGTAATGTTTGAATATTTAAAAGCAATAATATATGGAATCGTAGAAGGAATAACAGAGTGGTTGCCAATCAGTAGTACCGGGCATTTGATATTGGTTGAAAAGCTTATTCCATTTTCTGGTGTAAGTGAATCATTTTTTGACATGTTTGATGTTGTCATTCAGCTGGGAGCTATTCTTGCAGTGGTTATACTTTTTTTCTGGCAGATATGGCCATTTGCATTTACCCAAAAAAGAAAAGCCATTAATGGTTCCGATGCAGTAATCAGAATGGATATAATGACGCTTTGGTTTAAAATCATAGTGGCTTGTCTACCAGCTGCTGTCATTGGAATATTGTTTGATGATGTATTTGATGCGTTGTTTTATAATTATGTATGTGTAGCGATTGCACTTATAGTCTTTGGAGTAGCATTTATTGTTATAGAAAACTGGAACAAGGGGAAAGAACCTAAGATTTGTTCTACAGGAGATATTACATATAAGACTGCACTTTTAATAGGAGTGTTTCAGCTTTTGGCTGCAATATTTCCGGGTACCTCCAGGTCTGGAGCTACAATAGTAGGAGCACTTTTGATTGGTGTTTCAAGAACGGTTGCTGCTGAGTTTACTTTTTTTCTGGCAATACCAGTTATGTTTGGAGCAAGCTTGCTCAAGGTTATTAAATTTGGATTTGACTTTACAGGGCTTGAGCTGGGGCTGTTGCTTGTTGGTACAGCAGTATCATTTATAGTGTCTGTTTTTGTACTTAGATTCTTGATGGGATATATCAAAAAACACGATTTTAAGGTATTTGGATATTATAGAATTGTTTTGGGAGCAATTGTGTTATTCTTTTTTGCATTTACTGGATTGAGCGTATAGTTTATGTAAACAAAAGGGGTAAGTATGGCACCATTATTTGAGAGGTACGATATTGTTACAGAAATAATAATGTTAGGCATTTCCATGCTTATGCTTATGCACATTCATTTTACAAAGCCTGAGATAACCAAGCTGCTTCAGCAGGTTATTACGGGCTTTATTTTGTCTATTTTAGCTATTTCTTCCCATATTCTGTTTCTTCAGATAGTCTCCGATGTTGACAGGTTTAGTAAGAATAATTTCAATGTAGCCTATATTATATTTGGAGTTTTTTATATTCTGGTTTTGGATGTTATATTCCTGTATATTAACCAGCTTTCTTATGAACGTCGAGCTCAGATGATGAAGACCTTTCATATGCTCTTAGTGTTTTCAATAATATATGCTGTAATCATCTTCTATCCAATGGCTACAGACAAACTGATAGTAACTGAAGGAAAGTATTATCTTACTCAATGGCATTTAACACATACATATTGCGGGATATTAAATGCAGTATTAATTTTTGCAGCTACAATCAAAAATAGAAAAACTTTATCGCACGTAGTATATGTTGGAACCATGATTATGCTACCTCTTGTTATAGCGGGGTCAATGTGTCAATTTGTTTTTCCTACACTGGTTATCACAAGCTTTACCTATGTGATGCCTTTACTGCTATTTTACACCCTGTTCCATTGTGCAAAATATAACGAGGTAGTAGGCTGTCAGAGTGATGATGCTCTGTTTCCAATGATGGATGCTTATCTTGAAAAGAATAAGAAATATGTTCTGGTATATGTGCGTCTGCCACAGCTACAGAAGGAAGAGTTTTCCAACAATAAAAGGTTAATTGATTTTACCAGTGCGCAGATTTGCAGAAAAATAGAACAGCTAAAATTTGGACTTAGAATATATACTCATAATATCTTTACCTATTTTGCATTTTGTGGTGTTAAGGATGACGATGAAGGTACGTATATTGCAGAGCAGATTAAAAGTATATTATCAGGTATTGTTGAATTTAATGGTGTACAGATAGAGCCAGCTTATAAGATTATTGTGATAAAGGATAATAATGTAATAGATTCCTCAGATAAAATCAAATCTATTATAAAAATGTTAAGTGGTAGATTCTCTGACAATATAATAAGCGAGTACATTGAAGTTATGCCAAAAGATTTAGAGGAATTTGATATTTTTTATACTGTTGAAAAAGAACTCTATGACATAAAAGATAAGCATGATTTGGATGATGAAAGGGTTGTGTGCATGGCTCAGCCTATATATTGCATTTCTTCCGCTACATACATGACCGCCGAGGCCTTAATGCGACTAAATATTAATGGAAAAATGTATTATCCTAGCCAGTTTATACCAATTGCTGAAAATAATAACTGTATCCATATTTTGACAATGATAATCCTCAATAAGGTATGCAGGCAGATAAAGGCTATGGAAGAGAAATATGAATTTGATGCAATCACCATTAACTGCTGTACTGAAGAACTTGAATTACCAAGCTTTTCTAACGAGATTATGCAGGTAATAAGCCAGAATAATGTTAGTCCATCCAAGATAAGGCTTGAAGTAACAGAAAGCATAGCTGTTAGAGATTTTGAAGGTATATATAATAATATGAGTGCCTTAAATAAACAGGGGATTGATTTTTATTTAGACGATTTTGGAACAGGATATTCAAACCTGGAACGTTTGATAACATATCCGTTTATGATGATTAAGTTTGACAAGAGTATGTTGTACAAGGCATTAGAAGCTCAAAAAGCAGATGATCTGATGGCTGTATTGGTTGAGTATTTTACATCTAACGGATTCCATGCTCTTGTTGAAGGAGTAGAAGATTCGGATCAAAATGTATTTGCTATAAATAAAGGCTTTGAATATATCCAGGGATATCATTATTCAAAGCCACAGCCTGTAGAGCAACTGGTAGATTATTTTAGAATAAAGGATTAATCCTGATCTTCTTCAGGCATAGCCCACAGGTTGGCCATATTTTCATATTTATGTGCCTCATCGCATCTGCCAAGGCTTAAATAGCACGAAGAGAGCCCTATTAAGGCTAAATCGCCGCCAGTATGCACGTCTAAGATATATGAGGTATCGAGAGCCTGAGCAAACCAGGCGATGGCTTCTTCGTAGTTACCATCCTCCAGATAATACATTCCAAGATCGTACAGTATCTCACAGGATGCACCATTATCAGGAATAGGGGATATGAGCTGGCTTATTTCATCAATATCATGGTTGAGACGAGCCAAACGTGTCAAAACACAAATGGCTATAAGTTGTTTTTGAGAAAACTCAATATGACCTATAAAGCTGTTAAAGTAAGACTTTGCCAAAGCAAGGTCTTCTTTTTTTCCGCATTTAATCAGTTCAGTGGCATACATGCTATATACAGTGTCTGAAAGATAACCATCTGCAGAAATAGCCTTTTGAAAGATCTTAAAATCTCTTGTGGAGTGATTGGATTTTGGAGCATGTGTTATGACAATATCACTGTTAAATACAGAAGGCTGAAGTCTTACAGTCTCGTGTATTGGATCAACCCACACAAAAGGCCGAAGTCGTTTGAAAAGCTTTGGTCTGTATTCGTTTTTTATATTAAGAACAGTATCCTCAGATACAGTATTATACATCATCTGTACTATTTCAATGTCTTCGTCCATGTATTGCTTGAGCTTGCGTAGCTTGTTTTGATTATAAACATCCAGATATTCATCTGCATCCGGAGCATAGATATAATCCATGGTGGCCTTGGAAAAAGAAAAATTACGTGCTGCAGAAAAATTGTCATTCCATTCAAAATCATAGATTTTGTCGGTATATTTTGCAGCAATTTCTTTGGTATTATCAGTAGAACCTGTATCTACAATAATAATCTCATCCATAATATGAGCTATGGATTCAAGACATCTTGATAAAAAATCCGCCTCATTTTTAACAATCATACAACAGCTAAAAGTCACCATAATATCGCTCCTATATGAGAAAACCAATACATATAGATATTATATCGTAATTGTCATATATAAAAAACAGTTCTTTACAAAGAACGAACGTTCGTATATAATAAATGCGAACACATGTGCGAACTACCAGTCCTGTTTATGGGACAGTACATAGCGTAGAATACAGACAGGAGGTGAAGATATGGACAATACATTAACGATTGGTATCTCGACGCGAGCCTTGTTTGATCTTGAGGCTGAGCATGAAATTTTTATGAGAGATGGTGCTGGTGCTTATGTTGACTATCAGATACATCACGAAGATGAAGTACTACGTCCAGGTCCAGCCTTTGGATTAATAGAATCATTACTTCGACTTAATACCCCGGGAGATACACCTGTTGCTGAGGTAATTATTATGTCTCAAAACAGTGCTGATGCTGCACTTCGTATATTTAATTCCGTAGATTATTACGGTCTTGATATTAAAAGGGCAGCTCTTACTACAGGTAGGTCTATTGCCCCATATCTGTTAGCTTACGGCGTGGATTTGTATTTATCTGCAGATGAGACAGATGTTAGACAGGCTCTGGAGGCGGGCGTCGCTGCAGGTATTATTTTGAATAGAGAAGACAATAATTTAGCAACTATAGAACAGATTCGAATTGCATTTGATGGAGACTGCGTCCTGTTTTCTGACGAGGCTGAAAGAATATACCAGACAGAGGGTATAGAGGCTTTTGGAAGTTATGAGAAGGCTAACGCTACTGTTCCTTTAGCCAGGGGACCTTTTGCCAACCTGCTTAGTACAATATCCACGATTCAGGGGTTGTATCCTGATGCGGATGTTACGCCAATCAGGACAGCTCTTGTTACCGCCAGGATGGCTCCTGCTCATGAGAGAGTTATAAGAACACTTCGCAGTTGGAATGTTCGCATAGATGAGATGCATTTTTTGGGAGGACGTGACAAGGCTCGGGTTTTAAAGGCTTTTGGTGCCCATATATTTTTTGACGATTCTGTGGAAAACACAGCTCAGGCAGCTAATGTGGTGTTGTCTGCCAGAGTTCCAAGTTATTTAAAAGTTGTCTAGTTGTATACGCATCGATTGAGTATTAGAATTTATTTTCAGACAAAATATTGTCAAAAGGTTGAGATGAATACTCAATATTGATATAATTATTACATGATATCAAAAGATATCAAATAAATGAAAAGAGGACGACATCATGAAAGTAACAATCACAGGCAAGAACATCGAGTTAACCAAAGGTATCAAGGATGCAGTGGAGGAGCGTCTTTCAAAATTAGACAAATATTTTAATAAAAATACAGAAGCAAGCGTTACACTTAGCGTTGAAAAAGGAAATCAAAAGATTGAAGTAACAATCCCAATGAAGGGACATGTTATTAGAGCAGAACAGATTACTGGCGATATGTATGCATCAATAGAATCTGTTACGGACATTATAGAGGGACAGCTTAACAGATACCGTAAGAAAATCATAGACAGGCAACAATCAGATTCTACAGTACTCTTTGCACAGGATTATCTGGAGGATGAACAATCAGAAGAGGATTCAATCAAGATTGTAAGATCTAAGAAGTTTGATATGAAGCCTATGTATCCAGAGGATGCGTGCTTGGAGATGGAACTGTTGGGACATGACTTTTTCATGTTCCGCAACGCAGAGACAGACGAGATCAATGTAGTATATAAGAGAAAAGCTGGAACCTACGGACTGATTGAACCCGAGTTCTAAGCAAAATTAATTCACGAATTAATAACCCTCCTTTTATAAAATGAGATTCAGTTCTTTTATGAAAGGAGGGTTTTTTATGGATAATATAACAATGAATGACATTATTCGTAAAAGAAGAAAAGAATTAAAGTTATCTCAGGAGGAAGTGGCTGACGGTATCTGTGCTGTTAGTACTTACAGCAGAGTGGAGAGCGGTACAACTAAAAATCCTGACCCATACGTAGTAGAGGGTATATTTAACAGACTAAAGCTATATGAATACGAGTATGGTGATTTTTATAAGACTCTAGAAGGGGAACAGGAAAGAATATGTAAGAATATACTGGAATGCCTGGCAAAAGGACAGATAGACAGGGTGGATGAATATATTTTTGCATATAAGGAGATCATGAATGAGTCAGCTATTACTGAAAGACAGTTTTATTACCTGGCGCAGATGATGTGGTACATGCAAAATGAAATTGATTTAAAAGATGCCAGAACTTATTTTGATCAGTTGCTTAGGATTACTAAGCCAAAGGTAGATATCTATGGCAAAATAGATTATAGCGAAGAAAAGTATAGCTACCAAGAACAGTTAATCATTAATAATGCAGCTCTGTTTGATATAGAGACGGGAAATGTGTTAGAGGCGAATCAGATGCTGGCAGGTTTGTTGGAATATGTCAGGGGTTTACGAGATGAATCAGGAGTGGAATATCGAAAGAAGGCAGTTGTCTCTAATAATCTTGCTATTTCATTTGCGATGCTAGGTCAAAGCAATAAGGCACTTTTTTGTAGCGATTTATCCATGGAATATATGATGAAGTCAGGCGGACAGCTGTACTGGGGCAAGGTATTGAGAACAAGAGCAAATATTCTAAGACTGATGAAGTGTGATAATACAGCAGATAAGATAGATAAACTGTTGGAATGCATATTTTCATTGGATTGTCTGCCCTATGTTTTAGATGTATCAAAGGACAGCGATATAAGCTCCACGTTAATCTCGGTCTTGTAATTTCCATAAAAAATGCTACTATAACATGTGATTTATTAGCTTTACAATTATGAGAAGATTCTATTGATATAGAAAGGCATAAGAATATGAATATAGTAGTATTAGCAGGCGGATTAAGTTCGGAGAGAGATGTATCCTTTAAGTCTGGTCAAATGGTAGCGCAGGCTCTTAGAACCAAGGGGCATAATGCATTGGTTTTAGATGTATTTATGGGTTATTCCACAGCAGAGTGCGATATTTCAGATATCTTTGACAAGAGCATTGAATATAGTGTTGATGTTTCTGCTATTCCAACAGAGGCACCTGATATTGAGGCTGTTAAGTCTCAGAGAAAAGATAAGTCAAAGAGCTTTTTCGGACCAAATGTTATCAGAATCTGTCAAGCTGCTGATGTGGTATTTATGGCTCTTCATGGCAGTGATGGAGAAAATGGCAAGGTTCAGGCTGCTTTTGATTTATATGGAATCAAGTATACTGGCAATGATTATCTGTCAAGCGCTATAACTATGGACAAAGGATTGACCAAGGTATTCTTCGAGTTAAACAACATCCCAACTCCACAGGGCATTACCATGTCCAAGACATCAAGATACGGTTATTCAGCAGATATCAAGCTGCCTTGTGTTGTAAAACCAACATGCGGTGGTTCATCGATAGGAGTATCTATTGTAAGAGACAAGGAGTCTTTTGAGGCGGCGTTAGATGCAGCTTTTATGTGGGAAAACGAAGTTGTCATAGAGGAATTTGTTGAAGGCAGAGAGTTTTCAGACGGAGTTATTGAGCTTTCGGCACTTCCAGTTATCGAGATTGCCCCTAAGGTTGGCTTCTACGACTACAAGAATAAGTATGCAGCTGGCTCTGCAGTGGAGACATGTCCTGCTGATATACCAGCTGATATAGCAGAGAAGATACAGGAATATGCTGTACGTATATGTAAGGCTTTAGGTATGACTACATATGCACGAATGGATTTTATCCTTAGCAATGATGGTAAGATATACTGTCTGGAAGTTAATACTCTTCCTGGTATGACACCTACATCATTGTTACCACAGGAAGCCGCTGCGATAGGCATAGATTTTCCAAGTCTGTGTGAGAAGATAATATATTCTTCTCTAAAAAAATATGAATAGGATAATTGAATGAAGAATATGAGTTTAAAGACAATTGCTCAGGTTGTAGACGGGCAATTGTATTTCCCTTTGGATTATGAGGTAGAAGATAATAAGGTAATAGCCGGCGTGGTTACTGATAACCGCCAGATTGAAAAGGATTTTTTGTTTATACCAATGGTGGGAGCCAGAGTGGACGGCCATGATTTTATAGAGGATGCCTTTGAAAAGGGTGCATACGCTGTATTAAGCCAAAAGAAACTGGATAATCCCAAGGGACCATATATTCTTGTAAAGGATACGCCGACATCATTAAAGCAGATTGCTACATACTACAGACAGCAACTGTCCATTCCTGTGATTGGCGTCATAGGCAGCGTAGGAAAGACCAGCACCAAGGAAATGATAGCATCGGTTCTGTCTGCCAAATATGAGGTTTTAAAGACAGAGGGTAATTATAATAACGAAATAGGCCTTCCACTTACTGTTTTAAGAATAAGAGATTATCATCAGGTAGCTGTTGTTGAGATGGGAATATCTGATTTTGGTGAGATGCACAGGTTAGGAGATATTGCAAAGCCTGACTATGTTGTGATTACAAATATTGGACAGTGCCATCTGGAATTCCTACACAACAGAGACGGTATATTACGTGCAAAGACAGAAGTGTTTGAGCATATGCCTTCTTCAGGATGTGTAATACTCAATGGAGACGACGACAAGCTTATTGATGCTGATACATTGGGATTAAAGACAATATATTATGGCCTGGGTGAGCACGAATATAGTGCTTCAAATGTGGAGGCTGACGGAGTTACTGGTATCAAGGCGGATATTCATACGCCTTTAGGGGATATTTCTGTTAAGATACCATTGCCAGGGGAACATAATGTGATGAATGGACTTGCTGCAGCTGCCCTTGGATTGCAGCTTGGACTTGATCTGGAGAATATTACAGATGGTCTTAACCATGCAAAAACAATATCTGGTCGAAATAATCTTATGGTAGTTAATGGTATTACCATAATTGATGACTGCTATAATGCCAATCCTGTGTCCATGAAAGCTTCTATCGAAGTCCTGGGTAAAGCTACAGGACGTACAATAGCTGTACTTGGAGATATGGGCGAGTTAGGAGATAAGGAAGTAGAATTACATGCTAATCTCTCTCAAGTGATTGAGGATAATCAGATATGTATGTTGTTTACAGTGGGAACACTGTCAGAGAATATTCACACTACTCTTCAGCAGCATAACAGCTCATGTATGTGCCATCACTATGGTAAGGTGGAGGATTTGCTGACAGATTTGCTGCCAGTGCTTAGGGTAGGAGATACTGTCCTTATAAAAGCATCACACTTTATGAATTTTCCTGTTATAGTAGATGCAATAAAGAAAAGATTTGAGTAACAAAAAAGCTGCACCAGATTTGGTGCAGCTTTTATATTTTTATTCAATGCCCTGACATATTTCAGCAGTAGTTTTTGGTTTGTTCATAGAGTAGAGGTGTATGTGACCTACTCCGCCACGACGCAAATCATTGATTTGATTAACACAAAACTCAATACCTGCTTTTCGCATATCTTCAGGGGAATCAGCATATTTGGAACAAATATCAGCCAATGCTTTAGGAACACTTGAACCAGATAATGAGACGGTAGTACCTATCTGTTTGGTAGAAGTAATTGGCATAATTCCGGCAACGATTGGTGCAGTGATACCAGCAGCGGAGCATCTTTCCATAAAACGATACATATCAGCGTTGTTAAAGAAAAGCTGAGATATAAACATCTTTGCACCCATATCCTGCTTGATTTTCATGAAAGCGATATCTGAATCAATAGATACAGCTTCACTATGCTTCTCAGGGTAGCAGGCTGCACTGATTGAAAGATTGGTGTTTTTATTCAAAAAATTAATAAGATCTGTGGCATGTGGGAATACTCTCTGATTGAACTGCTCATCAGACATATCTCTTGGTCTGTCTCCGCGCAACGCAAGTACATGCTTTACTCCTGATTTTTCCAGGTTGTCTGCTACGGATAAGATATCATTTTTTGTACTTCCGACACAGGTCATGTGAGCCATGGCATCTATATGTAATGTGTTCTGTATATAACTTGTAAGCTCAGCTGTCATTTTTGAACGACTACCACCTGCTCCGTAGGTAACACTGATAAAATCAGGATTAAGAGTAGCCATTGAGTCTAATACTTTGTAGGCATTCTCAAATTCGTCATCCTTTTTAGGAGGAAATACCTCGAAGGAAAGAGATGTATTTTTATCAAACATGTTATTAATCACTGTGTTTCTCCTTGGATTATAATGATTTACGATAAATTGCATTCATGTTTGTATAGTATAGCAGAGTAAAAGTTTATTTTAAACGCCATATTTTATAATTATATGTAGATTTTTTTCCTTTGAGGTTATATGATATAAAAGCTATGTAATTTTATAGCGGGAGGATTAATGTATGTTTGCTGAGATTATGGCAATAATTATCTTTGTGGGTATGTTTGCACTTATAGTGCTGGACAGATTTCCAAAACAGTTTGTCACACTTGGGTGTGGTGTTCTTACAATAGTGTTTGTATTCGTATTGGGAATGCATAACTATGAAGCGATTTTGGAAACTCTTGCGGTGGGCAATATCTTTACCCCGTCTTTTTGGTACGCTGCAGGCGACGCATCTGAGGCAACCTGTGGTGTTAACTGGGCCACGATCATTTTCTTATTTGGTATGATGGTTATGGTTGAGGGCATGGCTGAGGCCAAGTTCTTTGATTGGCTTTGTATGAAAATAGCCAAGATTATGGGATATGATCCCATTAGAATCTTTGTTGCATTTATGATTTTGTCAGCATTGTTGGCAATGTTTATAGATTCAATAACAGTTATTCTTTTCCTGGCAGCCGTTACTATTAAGCTTGCAAGAATGTTGAAGTTTAATCCAGTACCATGTATCTTATCTGAGATTTTCTGTGCAAATCTGGGAGGTTCGGCTACTATGTGTGGAGATCCCCCAAATATCATTATTGGTACATCGCTGGGATATTCATTTATTGACTTTTTGGTAAATACAGGTGCTATGGCACAGGTTTCACTTATATTTGTAATAATATATTTCTATATCACCATGTCAAAAAAGATTCAAAGTCCTGAGGATAAAGTTGATCCTGCAACCATTGATATTGATGTGGCAATAGAGGATCTTGGAGAATTTGCAGCTAGTACTGTTATTTTTCTTGGTGCAATAATACTTCTTATCACACATGCCATGACAGGGCTTACAGTGGCAACCATTGGAGTATTTGTTGCTTCAGTTACTCTATTGGCAGCTGGCAAAAAAGCGCCAAAGCTTCTTAAGAGAGTTGATTATGAGACATTGCTATTCTTTATAGGGCTTTTTATTGTTGTAGGAGGTCTCGAACAGACTGGCGTATTAGAACTTATTGCCAACTTTATTGCTGAAATATCAGGCGGTAACGCCAAGATTATGATTGCTATCATTCTATGGATATCAGCTATTGCATCTGCATTTGTTGATAATATACCTTTTGCGGCAACCATGATTCCAATCATTCAGTCTCTTGCTGCTACAACAGGAGTACCTCTTGATACCATGGCATGGACTCTTGCGGTGGGAACAGATATCGGTGGTTCGGCAACTCCAATAGGAGCTTCTGCCAATGTAGTAGGAATAGCTACTGCCGGTAAGGAAGGCTATCCAATTGGCTGGGGTGCTTATTGTAAGGAGTTGGCACCAGCTACAATTATTGTTTTGATTGTTTCAATGATTAGCATTTACTTAAGATATTTTTAACTTCATTTATTAATGTGGATAAAGATATATGTAATATTTGAAAATTTTTACCCTTGCAGTTGATAAAACTGCAGGGGTTTTTTATATTTTCTCGACTTTAGCCACATATTGGGATAAAATATTACTAAGGAATAAACGTTGGGGAGGTAGTTTTTATGGCACAATTTATAATAGCATTGGGACGCGAATACGGCAGTGGTGGACATGAGATAGCAACCAAGCTTTCTGAACGTTTGGGAATACCACTTTACGATCGTAATATGTTAGATCAGATGGCCGAGAAGAATGGAATTAATTCTGAAAATCTGCACCAATTCGATGAAAAATCAAGATTGCACGGATTGACAAGAACAGTCAGAGGACATTCCAGCTCAGCACAGGATCATGTTGCTCAGATACAATTTGATTTCATCAGGGGAAAAGCTGAAGAAGGGGAATCATTTATTATTGTTGGACGTTGTGGAGAACAGGTATTAAAAGGATATAAAGGCCTTGTTACAATATTTGTCAGAGGAGATGAGGATGTTAAGGCGGAACGAATCTGCAGATTATATCACTTGTCTGACAAAGAAGCTAGAATGAAGATGCACAATCATGATAAAAAGCGTAAGGCTTATCATAATTCGCATTCACAGATTAAATGGGGAGATAGTCGTGCTTATGATTTGTTGGTTAACTCCAGCAAATTAGGAATTGATGCTACCACTGACTTTATAGAAAGCTATGTCAGGGAGTGCATTGCGCGCAATGAAGACTAGGTAATGTATAGTGTATTTCTTATTGAAGATGAGATTGTTATAAGAGATGGCCTCAAAAACAGTTTTCCATGGGAACAGTATGGGTTTGCCTATGCTGGGGATGCTGCAGATGGTGAGATGGCACTGCCATCTATAAGACAATTAAAGCCTGATTTAATTATTACAGATATTAAAATGCCCTTTATGGATGGCATTTCTTTGTCCAAGATTGTAAAAAAGGAATTTCCTTCTACAAGAATAGTAATTATTAGTGGTTTTGATGATTTTTCTTATGCCCAGGATGCCATCAGCATAGGAGTAGATAAATATCTTTTAAAGCCTATTACAAAGGATAAACTGGCTGAGGTCTTAAATGAAGAACGTCAGCGATTGGATAAGGAATCTGAAAAGGGTGTTTATTTTGAGAGATTCAGACAGGAATCTCAGGAGTATGAACGTTTTGCCAGAGTCAGATTCTTTAATCAGTTGGTGGGAGGTACTCTTTCAGTATCTGATGTCTATGAAAAGTCTCAGGAACTGGGCATTATGTTGGATGCCAGCCACTATAATATGATATTGCTTTCTGTTACACCCAAGGCAGGCGCTAACAGAGCTGATAATTATTCCAAGCACATGGCAAGATTATCAGAGCAGTTAATGCAGTATTTTATGTGCTGTCAGGAATATGCAGTGTTCCATTGGAATCTGGATACCTATGCAGTGATCATCAAAGGCGATGTTCAGTCAATAGTATCTCATACTGCCAATTGTATCGAAAACATTCAAAGACGATGTATGGTATTTGAGGACGAAGTGGATTGGCATGTAGCAGAGGGGATGGTTATTACAAGATTTTCTGAGTTTCCAGCTTCATGTGATTTAGCTAATCGAAAATTATCCTGTAGATACATTAAACCAGAAACTCATATTATTACAGATGAGGATCTGGAAGGACTAAATACAGGAAATATCGAGGATGCCTCGGCACTTATAGATCACAGGCTTGTAGAAAAATTCTTAGAATGCGCCAGACTTGAAGAGATAGATGCTTTTTTGGAAAATCTCATACCTGGAAGTAAAAATACCATTTTAAATTCGTTACTCTTTTGCCAGTATTTTGCAATGACCATATATTTAAATGTTGCAGATTACATAAAAAAGCGAGGCGCTGACCCTGAGAAGGTTCTGCCTGAGGATATAAGAAAACGTATAGAGCGAACTAACCCTGATGAAATGCTTACAGTGGTACATGATCTTTTTGCGGCAGCTATATCACTTAGAGAGGGTGAAAGCACTAAAAAATACAGAGGGCAGCTGGCACAGGCCATGCGGTATATAGATGAGCACTTTGCAGAGGCTACGCTGTCTTTAAACGAGGTGGCAAAGGAAGTAAATATTAGTCCAAGCTATCTTAGCGCTATGTTTTCAAGAGAGGCGGAGACTACTTTTGTAGAGTACATGACCAACAAAAGAATGACAGAAGCTCTTCGTCTACTAAAAACGACAAATGAAAAAAGCTCTGCCATTGCTGAGAAAGTTGGGTATAAGGACCCACACTATTTTGGCTATATTTTCAAGAAAACTTATGGCATGAGTCCAAAAGAATACAGAGGACAGGAGAGTTAGCAGTCAATGAATAACCCTAAGATTACAATGGGCAAGAGATTGCGACAGCTTACAACCATAATTATTACACCTATGGGTATAGCCTTGGCTGCGCTCATAGGTGTTTTACTATGGTATACGGTGGAGTATAACACTATTCTTGCCAATGTTACCCAGGCTTCAGCTTTTAACCAGGATTTCAAGAGCGATGTGGATTTGAAAATGTTTTATTATGTTATTGAATCTGCTTACTCAGAGGGAATGCCTGTAGAAGAGGTTGAATCAGCCAGAAAACTGGCAGAATCCTTGCTGGCAAATACAACTGAAAAGGACAGTATAGAAGCCATTGAGTCAGTTAGAGATTTGTGTACTACCTTAAGCGACAGAATGCAGCAAATCGATCAGACAGAAAACTATGATGATAAGATGGAGCAGTTAGATAATAATATTTACATTCTGACTGATCTTATTCAGACATATATGTACAATTATTTGTATAGTGAATCAGTCCACTTAAGCAAACTTCGAGCTGATATGGAGATTCGAATTAGAAATATTGTAATGTTGCTGGTTGTCATAGTCGCAATACTGATAGTGGTTATGGCGTGGTTTTCTAACCATGTTACAAGAGGTATTACAACGCCTCTGACTAATCTTAACATCAGAGTCAAAGAAATAGCTCAGGGTGATTTATCGCCCAAGGAACCGGTTCAGGCCCATGAGTTAGAGATTCAAGTGTTGTCTGATGGATTTGAAAACATGGCGGCAAAGCTGACAGAACTGGTAGAAGCAAATAAAAGCGCCGAAAGACGCAAAAGACATGCCGAATTAGAACTGTTACAGTCTCAGATTAATCCGCATTTTTTGTATAACACGCTGGATACTATTATCTGGCTCATCGAAGCGGATAAGAAAAATGAATCCATTGATATGGTTAATGCTTTATCTAATTTCTTTAGATACAGTCTGAGCAAGGGCAGAGATGTCATTACTCTGGCTGAGGAACAGCAGCATGTTTTAAGTTATCTGCAGATTCAAAAAACCAGATATCAGGACAGGATGGACTATGAGATTGATATTCCAGAGGAGTTGTATCATTATCTTTTGCCCAAGCTTACATTGCAGCCTTTGGTCGAAAATAGTATTTATCATGGTATCAAGCTTCAAAGAGAAAAGGGGCAGATAAAGATTTGTGCCATTGACTGCGAGGATACCATATGTCTCGAGGTAACCGATACTGGGGCAGGGATGACGGAGGAAAGACTGATTGAGTTACAGGATGCCCTTAAGGATGGAAGCAGGGTTGGATTCGGGTTAAGAACCGTTCATCAGAGATTACAACTGATGTTTGGAGATGAATACGGTTTAAATATTGACAGCAAATCAACTGTTGGAACGAAGGTTACTGCCATTATACCCAAGATAAAGGCAGTAAAAGAGGAGAATGTATTAGATGAGTTGTAAGAGGACTATATTAGTATTAGCCCTGTTTGTAGTTTTGTTTTGTGTTACTTTGGGGTGTGTAACCAGTGGAATGTCTACTGATAACACTGATTCAGTTGAACAATTGGAAGATGAAAAGGGTCTTACGGTTGTGGGATTTTCCCAGCCTGGAGCAGAATCTGACTGGAGAGTAGCGCACACTGAGTCTGTTAAAGGCGCATTTACAGAAGAGAACGGATATAAGCTTATTTACAAGGATGCCCAGTCCAAACTTGAGAATCAAATCAAGGACGTGAGAACCTTTATACAACAGGGAGTGGATATTATTATTCTTTCGCCTATGGTAGAGACGGGGTGGGATTCTGTGTTAGAAGAAGCCAAGCAGGCAGGGATTCCTGTGCTGATTACAGACAGACTTGTGGCTGTAGAGGACGATAGCTTGTATGTAGCCTACATTGGTTCTGATTTTTATGCCGAGGGAGAAAAAGCTATTAATCTGGTTGAAACCTATTTAAGGTCCGATGATTATCTGTCGAAGATAAAACCAGATATAGACGAGGATACCCTAGAGGAAGTGGTCTCAACATATATTACAGGTGATTCCTTTGATATAGTACATATTCGTGGAACTGAGGGTTCTACAGCAGAAAAAGGCCGAGGTAATGCTCTTATGGCTGCTGTTGAGGAGCATGAGGATTGGAATATAGTGGCGCAGGTTAATGGTGAGTTCAACAAAGCTAAAGCTTATGAGGCCATGAAGGATGTTTTGAATAATCCGGATATAGATGCTTCCACTATAGATATGGTCTATTGTGACAACGATAATGAAGCATACGGTGTCATCGATGCCTTAAAGGAAAAGGGGATAACTTATGGTGTCAGGGGAGACATCATTATAGTGAGCTTTGATGGAAGCAGAGCTGCTCTTCAGATGTGCATGAATGGAGAGATTAATTTTATTATCGAATGCAATCCTAATCAGGGACCGGAGCTGCTTACAATAAGCAATGCGCTAAAAAGTGGTGGATATTTTAAAAAAATGTCCTACATAAAAGAAGATTATTTTATGCAGGACAAATTAAATCAAATTGTTATTGACAGTAGAGAGTATTAAAATCTTCTGCATAAATCATATTGGAATTGTGATAGCGTCTGTCTGAGGTAACTTCCTTAAGAAACCAGTCAGGCGCTTCAAATCTGTTGGCTTCTTCTTCTGAAGGAAATTCTACCTCCGCCATAATAAGACCTGCCATATGGCCTTCAAACACGTCTAGTTCAATAAGGTATTGGTTATATGGGATAAAATACCTTTTTTTGGTAATGGGCTTGCCGTCAATTTTTTTTAGAAGATGTAAATATGCGTCCTCAGTGAGGTCTGCTTCGATTTCCTCTCGAATCATTAGACCAGAACCCTTATAGGTGAGAATATATTTATCATTCTTTTTTCTGATTCTTACAACAGGATTGACGGATAAATATCCCTGCTCAATGGTTGCGTATTCATATGCATCAAGGTTAGGCAAATCTTTGATTAAATATTTTCTTTCGATTTCCATATTTTCCACCTTTTTTTAACAATTTAGGAATAAAATACTCAAATGCGTAGAGTATGTATATTATTATTCAGTTACTACTGTTATTATAAAAACAAATCTATAAATTTTAGTCAATCCATAAAGGACAATATATGAAAAATAATCTAAAAAAACAAATGGTGAAAGTAACAATTATTCCACTGGCAATTATGGCAGTGTTTATTGTGCTTGTCAGCATTGGGGCAATGTTAAATTCTGTTACTGCCGAGGTAGAGGATGGAATGAGAAAAGATGCAGCTTTGGTTCTGACTTTATATGATGAAATGTACCCAGGTCAGTGGAATATAGCATTGGATGAGGTTAGCGGAGTATACACCGTGTATAAGGGAGGTGTAGACATCACCAATTCCTATGAGATTATTGATGAAATAGCAGAAGCTCAGGACATAGATATCACCATTTTTGCATACAAGT
>JABUSV010000199.1 GCA_021442555.1 Pseudobutyrivibrio sp.
GCCAGCGGAATGCTTCTTCTTGATGTTAAGAACAGATGCTGGTCAAAGGAAATGATGGAAATCTGCCATGTGACCGAGTCTCAACTTCCTCATCTTTTTGAAAGTTATGAGGTTGTTGGCAATATCAAGCCAGAAGTGGCAGCTGAGCTTGGATTTAGTGCTGATGTTAAGATTATTGCAGGTGCAGGAGACAATGCTGCAGCTGCTGTGGGAACAGGTACAGTAGGTGGTGGCAACTGCAACCTCTCTATTGGTACAAGTGGTACTATATTTATTACAAGTGATAACTTTACCGTTGATGACAAGAATGCACTTCACAGCTTCTGTCACTCAGATGGAGGATACCATCTCATGGGATGTATGCTCTCGGCAGCCAGCTGCAACAAGTGGTGGATGGAAGATATTCTGTCTACAACGGACTTTGGCGGAGAGCAGGCACCTATTACATATGATAAGCTTGGAGAGAATCATGTATTCTTCCTGCCATATCTCATGGGTGAGAGATCTCCTCACAACAATCCTGAGGTCAGAGGATGCTTTATGGGTATGAGCATGGATTCTACTCGTGCTGACATGACTCAGGCTGTTCTTGAAGGTGTTGCTTTTGGACTTCGTGATTCTCTCGAGGTTGCCAGAGCCCAGGGCATCAAGGTGGAGAGATCTAAAATCTGCGGTGGTGGTGCAAAGAGCCCGCTATGGAGACAGATTATTGCATCTGTTATGAACCTCAAGCTGGATATTATCGAGAGTGAGGAAGGCCCAGGATATGGTGGAGCTATTCTTGCAGCTGTAGGCTGTGGAGAATATGCTACTGTAGAAGAGGCATGTTCTAAGTTGGTTAAGGTTATAGATACTATAGAGCCAGACCCAGCGTTAGTAGCTAAATATGAGAAAAAATATCAGCAGTTTATAAAAATGTATCCTGCTGTAAAGGTTCTCTTCTAATTTCGTTATTTCATTTTATTTCCCCTGAGACGTAAGTGCTTGGGGGATTTTTATTTCATTTCATATGTATATTTTGACCTCTTACTGTTGTGAAATCACCCCTTAATGAAATTCTATTCCCAAATCGTTTGGGATGAGTATTATTGGTTTTACAGGAAACACAGACCAATAGATTATGGGAGGTAGAGCAATGAGTATAGACTGAATATTTTACCTGATAGCAAAAGAGAGTATACATCGGAGGATGTATAGGATAAACTTGTAAATGCAATTAAGATTTTATGGCAGAACTAGAGAGGAACAGCTGTGAAGGTTAGACTTGATATAGATGAATCCATCACAGATGATGAAGCAGTTATCAGATGCCGACACCTTACAGATGATATTGTTGAGCTGCAGCGGCGGATTACAGACAGCTCGCCTTAACAGCTCTTTTGGCAGCATGGTGTATCAAAGAAGTAGGACAGCCTAAGGAATGTCCTGATGGGCCAGCTGTTGTAATAGATGCAAACTGTTGCTTTGGAGATATAGTGTTTTACTATGAATAAAAGGATATATATATGAACCAATACAAAATAACAGGCATGAGCTGTGCTGCCTGTCAGGCCCGAGTGGAAAAGGCTGTTTCCAGCCTTGAAGGAGTCGACAGTTGCACAGTGAGTCTGTTGACCAACTCCCTAAGTGTCGAGGGGACTGCTGACCCCAAGACCGTAATAAGAGCAGTGACAGAGGCTGGCTATGGTGCCAGCCTCAAAGTCAGGTCAAAAGATAAAACAGGCTATGACGAGGAACTAAAGGATTCAATAACCCCAAAGCTGTTGATGCGATTAACAGCATCGGTAATACTGTTGGTTTTTATGCTTATTATTCCGACAGCAGGAATAAAGCTGGTGTTAACCATAGCTATTATGATTATTAACGGCAGGTTTTTTGTAAGTGGATTTAAGGGAGCGATGCATGGTTCACCTAATATGGATACTCTGGTAGCACTGGGGTCAATGGCATCCTTTGGATACAGTGTGTATCTGATAGTAGCGGGGGCAGAAGTCAAAGAGTTATATCTGGACTCGGCAGCTATGATTCTAACGTTTATTACAGTAGGTAAGACCTTGGAGGCAAGGTCAAAAGGCAAGACTACCGATGCTATTAAGAGCCTGATGAAGCTGTCTCCAAAGACTGCGGTTCTTATAGTTGATGGCAATGAGATGGAATGCCCTGTTGAAAATGTAAAGGCAGGAGATATATTTGTAGTAAGGCCAGGGGAAAGCATTCCTGTGGATGGAATAATTATTGAAGGTATTACATCAGTGAATGAGGCGGCGCTTACAGGGGAAAGTGTTCCTGCTGATAAACAGGTAGGAAGCAGAGTGCTTACAGCAACTTATAATCTCTCAGGGTATATCAGGTGCAAGGCTACAAGAGTTGGACAGGATACCACGTTGGCTCGGATTATATCCATGGTGTCTGAGGCTGCGGCTACCAAGGCACCTATCGCCAAAACAGCAGACATGGTGTCGGGAGTATTTGTGCCTGTAGTGATGGGAATATCCTTGATTACATTTGTTATCTGGATTTTGGCAGGACAGACTACAGAGTTTGCACTAATAAGAGCAATATGTGTTTTGGTTATCAGCTGCCCTTGTGCTTTGGGCCTGGCAACTCCAGTAGCCATTATGGTGGGAAATGGAGTGGCGGCCAGAAACGGTGTGCTTTTCAAAACTGCAGAGTCTATAGAGCAGACAGGCAAGGTGAGCATAGTAGCATTGGACAAAACTGGTACTGTTACTAATGGTGAGATGGTAGTTACAGACATTGTTACGAATTATGGCGTGTCAGATAAAGAACTGATAGAGTTAGCCTGTGCCCTTGAAATGAAAAGTGAGCATCCTTTGGGTAAGGCTATAGTTAAGTTGGCGAATGAGAATGGGTACATAGTTGATGCCGTATCAGGTTTTAAAGCATACTTTGGTGCAGGAGTAAGTGGAGAATATAGGGGAATAAATGCCTATGGGGGCAATGTAGCATTTATAAAAAAACATGTGGATGTTCCACCGGAAATCGAAGATACGTCCAATGACCTTTCCTCGGAAGGCAAGACTCCTCTTTACTTTGTAATGGGTGAAAGACTGCTTGGTCTAATAGCAGTAGCTGATACAATAAAGGAGGATTCAGTTGCAGCAATTGAGAGCCTAAAAGTTATGGGATGTTATGTGGTAATGCTGACTGGAGATAACAACAGGACTGCTCAATACATAGCTGATCAGGTGGGGGTAGATGAAGTAGTAGCTGAGGTGATGCCTCAGGATAAAGAGGCGATTGTAAGGCAGCTTACAGAGTATGGAAAGGTTGCAATGGTAGGTGATGGTATAAATGACGCCATTGCTTTGACTAAAGCTGATGTTGGAATTGCCATAGGTGCAGGTGCAGACGTGGCTATAGATGCAGCTGATGTTGTACTAATGAAAAGTTGTTTGACAGATGTTGTAAAGGCTATTAAAATTAGTCGGAAAACGTTAATTAATATACATGAAAACTTATTCTGGGCATTTATTTATAATATAATAGGAATACCTCTTGCAGCGGGAGCTTATTATTGTGCCTTTGGTTGGGAACTTGAGCCAATGTATGCAGCAGCGGCAATGAGTTTATCAAGTTTTTGTGTGGTGACCAATGCATTGAGACTTAACTGGATTAATCTTGACACGTACAAAGGTTATAAGAAGAAAAAGTCGACTATAGCAGAAGGTATGTTAATAAAAATGAATAGAAAGGATAAGCATATGGAAATAGCAGTAAATGGCATGATGTGTCAGCATTGTGAGGCGCACTGTAAGCAAGCTTTGGAAAAAGTGGATGGTATTGTTCTTGCAACAGCCAGTCATGAGAATGGTATCGTTGTAATCGAGACATCAAAAGATGTACCAGAGGCTGATATTAAGGCTGCAGTTGAGAACGCAGGCTATGAATATGCAGGTGTGAAGTAATGTATTATAAGGCTAACAGCGCAGAAATAATCGGAGATGTTACAATAGGGGATGATGTTACAATATGGCATCAGGCAGTGATCAGAGGAGACAGAGACAGCATAGTGATTGGTAACAGATCAAATGTACAGGATGGCTGTATTCTTCACTTGGAGGATGGATGTCCTATTAATATAGGTGAAGGTGTTACTATCGGTCACAGAGCTATCGTTCACGGCTGTGTTATTGGGGACAACACTACAGTAGGTATGGGCGCAATCGTTATGAATCGTGCTGTAGTAGGTAAAAACTGCATCATAGGTGCAGGCGCTTTAATTCCAGAAGGTAAAGAGATACCAGACAATTCTATCGTAGTTGGTATGCCTGGTAAGGTTGTTAAGGAGTGTACTTTGGAGCAGATTGAACACAACAGAGTTAATGCGGATTTCTATGTAAATGAGGGTAAGCTTGTCTTAAAAGCTGTAGAATAATGATACTTACGACCAACCAGATAAGTCAAATAGAGGAGATACTGTCTCCTTATATAGATAATCCATTAGTGCAGTCGCAGCATAATAATATCCAGCATGGAACCACTACAATGTATGAGCACTGCATGAATGTGGTAAAAGTAAGCGTCTATTTGGATGCAAGGCTGGGATGGAAGGCTGAACCCAAGGCGATGATTGTGGGTGCCTTTCTGCATGATTTTTTCCTGTACGATTGGCACACTGAAAATCCAGATGGATGGGGACATTCTGTATATCATCCAGTGAGGGCATGTAAAAATGCAGTGGAACAGTTTGATATTGATAAAAGCATTCAAAATGTAATTCTGGCTCATATGTGGCCATGGCCAGTACACAGATTCCCAGCATCAAAAGCAGCGCTAATAGTCTGCTTGGCAGACAAATACTGTTCTATTATGGAGACTTTTAAACAAGGTAGTATTATAGTTTCAGATGTGTAATAAAGGTTCTCATAGGTCAAACGCTACTTCTGAGAATGTTCGGTGATATTCGGACTAAAGAGTACATTCAAATTTGTACATATCTCACAAATTATCAGAAAATGATAGTTTTTTATTAAAATATACTTGCAATAATAATTTGGCGAGTTATAATAAAGACAACTTAAAGATAACAAGAGGAGATAATAAACCGAACGAGCTGAAATAAAACGGAAGAGAGGTATAGTCCAAAGTACTAAGTAGTTATCTATTAAACCCTTAGCTATCAGGTCCGGGTTTTAGAGCAGTGGATTTCTTATCAATTATATTCGCGGGAATAAGAAATGCTGCAGGAGATGTACAGGAAAACCAGTAGAGTTGGTAGAGAAGGCGCAACAACTGAATAGTTACTTGCAAAGATAGATGGAGGGTTGGTCCATTGGAAACAGAATCTTAGATGAGGATCTTATTATTAGAAATAAGGTCCTCATTTTTTGTGCTTTTATTATACAAATAAAGTGTTATAATGTGGTCGCTATGGAAAATCTTATTTTTTGTTTAAATGCTACAGTGCCAATCTTTTTACTGATGGTTCTAGGCTATTGTTTTAAGAAAATTAATATATTTACATCATCCTTTACCAAGACGGTCAATGCCTTTGTATTCAAGATAGCATTGCCAGTATTGGTGTTCAAGGACCTGTCAGTAACAGATTTTATAGAGCTATGGGATGGCGGTTATGTGCTGTTTTGCTTTTTAGTAACTCTTGTATGTATTACCATATCTCTATGTATTTCCATGATATGGAAAAAACAGCATATCTCGGCAGAATTCACTCAAAGTGCATTCAGGTCCTCAGCTGCGTTGCTTGGAATAGGTATTATTCAAAACATATATGGTTCAGCAGGGATATCTCCGCTTATGATTATAGGATGCGTACCACTATACAACGTCACTGCGGTTATTTTACTGTCTTTTCTTAACCCTAATGCAGACAAACAGGATTCAAAGTTATTTAAAAAAACAGCTTTGGAGGTGATTACCAACCCTATTATTATAGGTATAGCTCTCGGGATAGCGTGGTCACTGATTGACATTCCTCAACCAGTATTCTTTGCCAAAACAATAAGCTATATTGCAGGTCTTGCTACACCACTTGGGCTCATGGCTTTAGGTGCATCTATTGAATTCACAGCCGTGAAGGAAAAAATATCACCTGCCATTGCTGCAACATTCCTGAAGCTCTTTGGATGGTGTGCCATATTTCTTCCAATAGCTTATTGGTTAGGCTACACCGACGACAAGCTTGTAGCAACCCTGATAATGCTTGGTTCACCAACTACAGTTAGTTGCTTTATTATGTCAAAAAGCATGGGCCATGATGGTACTCTGTCTGCAACTACCATCATGTTAACCACTATTTTTTCCGCATTCTCCCTAACCTTTTGGTTATACATTTTAAAAACCTTAGGCCTAATCTAGACTAATTACCATTCCGAGGGCATATCTTATGCCCTCTTTTTGTTGCTTTGTATTTGCCCTCTGTCACCCCCCTTTTGGGGTCAGGGACACTCTTAGCAATCTAAGACCGAGATGATGAGCACTAGAGACTCTTGAAACACTGATAGCACTGTATGTAAACGTGTGCGTATAAGACGTACAATTTCATTGGGGGTTCAGCGGTTAAAGTACACAAGTGACAAGTTGCTTACTCAACCTAAGTGACACTAAGCACCAGTCGAAAAAGCTTTTAGTAAGAGGGGCAGTAGAAGACCACAAAAATACACAAAAAGAGGATCTGAAATTCGTCAATTTTTTGCTTGGATGTAGGCGGTTTTTTCTTTGGTTTTGGCAACGAATCTGATAAGATGTTGTATAGCGGTGGTTGTTATTTTTTTAACAACCAAAAAATATTTAACAGAAAGGGATATTTTGTTATGGGAAGATTTACTTTACCTCGTGATTTGTATCACGGAGCAGGGTCTCTTGAGAATCTTAAGAATCTCAAGGGTAAGAGAGCAGTCATCGTTGTAGGTGGCGGCGCAATGAAGAGAGGTGGATTCCTCCAGAAAGCACAGAGTTATCTTGAAGAGGCTGGCATGGAGGTTAAGCTCATTGAGGGAGTTGAGCCAGATCCATCAGTTGAAACAGTTATGAACGGCGCAAAGGTTATGCTTGATTTTGAGCCTGACTGGATTGTAGCAATGGGCGGTGGCTCACCAATCGATGCTGCAAAGGCTATGTGGATCAAGTATGAGTATCCAGATTGCACATTTGAAGATATGTGCAAGATTTTTGGTATTCCAGAGCTTCGTCAGAAGGCTCACTTCGTAGCCATTCCTTCTACATCTGGAACTGCTACAGAAGTTACAGCATTCTCTATTATCACAGATTATCAGAAGGGTATTAAGTATCCTATCGCAGACTTTGAGATTACACCAGACGTAGCTATTGTTGACTCAGATCTTGCGGAGACAATGCCAGCAAAGCTTACAGCTCATACAGGTATGGATGCAATGACACATGCTGTTGAGGCATATGTATCTACAGCAAACTGCGATTACACAGATCCTCTTGCTATTCATGCAATTGAGATGATTATGGCGGACTTAGTGCCATCATATAACGGAGACATGGCTGCACGTGCACGTATGCACAATGCACAGTGTCTTGCAGGTATGGCGTTCTCTAATGCTTTACTTGGTATTGTTCATTCTATGGCTCACAAGACTGGTGCTATCTTCCAGGATTTTGGAGCACACATTATCCACGGTGCTGCAAATGCTATGTACCTTCCAAAGGTTATCGCATTTAACGCTAAGGACGAGACAGCAAAGAAGCGTTACGGAGTAATCGCTGACTACATGAAACTTGGCGGTTCTAATGACGACGAGAAGGTTGCCAACCTTATTGCATATTTACGCAAGATGAACGATGATCTTAACATTCCTCATTCAATCAATCACTACGGCGCAGACGGACTTCCAGCAGAAGTAGGATTCGTACCAGAGAACGTATTCCTTGAGAGAGTTGAAAGCATCGCTGCAGAGGCTCTTCTTGATGCATGTACTGGATCAAATCCACGTCAGCCAAGCCAGGAAGAAATGGTTAAGCTTCTCAAGTGCTGCTACTACGACACAGAAGTAGACTTCTAATCAATCAACACCTAGCCCTAACTTACAGTTAGGGCTATTTTTATGCCTTCCCGAATATATATCATCCCCCTCTTGCTTAAATGTTTATACCTTCGGTCCCTTTTGTCACCTCGACTCCTCACTACAAGCAAACTCCTTAATGCTAAGTGTTACTAAGGTTGAAGCAGCTTGTCTTATTCTCTTGTGTTCTTTAAACGCGGGACACCCGGCTTCAATTGTTCGCCCCAATACGCACATTATCTTATGAAATAGGCTTCAAGAATCCCAAGGAGTCTTGGGTGCGGATTTTCGTCGAGGTTGTAGGATTGCTTACGTGTGCCAGGGACACTCTTAGCAATCCAAGACCGAGATGATGAGCACCTAAGACCCTTGAGAAGCTTGAAGCCAGGACTAAAAAGCCAGTGCGTATGGAGCGTACAATTTCATTGGGTGTTCAGCAGTTTAAAGTACACAAGGGACAAGCTGCTTACTCAACCCAAGTAACACTAAGCACCAGTCGAAAAAGCTTGTAGTGAGGAGTCGGGTGGCAAAAGGGGACCGAAGTGAAACCAAATACAGGCAAGAGAGGGTAGCAGGGCAAAGACAGGGGCATAAAAAACAGCCCCCGGCATATCCGGGGGCTAGGTGTTGATTAGATGTATTATTGCTGGGAACTTGTTTTGTTTTCAAGTTTTTTTCCGAGATTCAGTGAGACTACAACTACGATAGAGATAGTTACAATCATACAAAATACAAATACTTTGAGGATACTGTAGATTTCTCTGCTGAATACTGATTTTGGTAATTCAAATACAAGGGTCCAGTTGGCACCGTTCCTTACTTTGTCGTAGAATAGATACTTATTGTCGAATTCGAGATATCCAGATTCGTTGCTGAGCATTATCTCGTGGATTTTGGCAGATTCCTTGAGGGAGGAATCAGTTTCTGCCAACTCTAGAATATTGTAGTTGTTAAGGACGGCGTCTAGATCATATGATGCAATGGTAAGACCTGTATCACTAATCATGTATGAGCGTCCTTCGCCCATATAGTTAAGCTGAGTAACAAGGTCTGATAATACAGAGCTGTCAAAACAGCAGGTCATGGCCCCTACGATTTCCCCGTTGTAATATCTAGGAACTCCAATAAAGATAATCTGCTTGCCTGTGGCTGTGTTGAACTGCGGATAGCTTATGTAAGGAATGTCTTGCATAAGGTCTTTGAAGTACTGTCGTTCACTTATGTCATTTTCGAATCCATCTGTAGAAGTAAGATAGCCTTCTTTTGTAATATAGCCAAGAGACCCGATACCAAGCTGCTGTCCGTATTGTGACATCTTGGTTATTTTCTTATCAAGAGGTACATTAGGATTTGCAATTACTTCGTCGGCGGCAATTGTCTTGGCACTGGCAAACATTTCATCAATTCTAGCAGTTATTGTGCCAGCTTCATCGTTGACGATAGTGGATATACTTTGCTTTTTGATGTTGTTAAAATCACGACTTACAATAATAAACGTAATTAGGAATGCAAACAGGAAAGATAATCCTACTGCAATTACAAAATTTTTAACCAGGTAGGTCTTAATATCTTTATTTCCGGTCATAAATCATGTTCCTCCAAATGATATAAGAATACATTTTTGTAAACTGAGATTGCAATACAATTATATATTCTGGTAAATATTGGTTCAATAAATCTGGCGAAAACTCACAAACTGTTCACACAATTTAAACAATTTATTCTCATTTGTGAAATGGCATATTACTGTGCAAAGAAAAAGGACCTGGCCCCCATGCCAGGTCCTTCTGTATAAGAATTACTCCTCTCGAAGCTGCTTAGCTGAATTGTAGATTTCATCAAAGATGTCTCCACATTTTTCAACCTGAGTAACGGTAATCTTGGATGTTTCAAGACCTTCGTTAGCTGAAGCAGCAACCTCCTCGCTGGCAGCTGACAGCTGTGTAATGCTGTCGGTAATCTCTCTTGTAGCGTCTATGATTTCTTTCATGAATTCGCCAGTTGCACCAATCTCAGCGGTGAGCTCTTCCATCTCAGTAGCAATTTGAGATGATTTTTCTCTGGTCTGATTAATAAGTTCGTTCTGAGCTGCAACAGAATTAACTGAATCCTGAATACTGTCATTAGCCTGCTTACTATCAGCCATAAGCTCTTGAATAATATTTGTAATATTGTTAGAGGCATCCTTTGTCTGCTCTGAAAGAGTTCTGATTTCATCAGCAACAACTGCAAAGCCTTTTCCTGCTTCACCTGCTCTGGCAGCCTCAATAGAAGCGTTAAGAGCTAACAGGTTTGTCTGGCTTGAAATACTTAGAATGGTATCAACAAAGCTTTCAACTTCGCTAATTTTCTGAATAAGAGTATCAACCACTTCAACAGACACTCTGCTTGCATTTTCTACATATTCAGCCTGAGATTTAAGCTCTTCGATATCACTAACGATTTCTTTGAGAGTAGAATCAACTCGTGAAGAGGCTTCTTTCATGCCATCAGATGTCTGCATAGCTGTATCTGTCTTGGCTTCGATGCTTTCACAAAGTGCAGCTTCGTGCTGAATGGCTTCTGCTGTTGAAATAGTACTGTCTGCAATATTTTTTACCAGGAAATTACTGTCATTTAAGCTCTGCTTGAGAGTATCAAGACTGCCCATGGCACTGTCAAACTGGCTAGCGATATCATCTGCAACGCCTGTAAGCTTTTCAGCCGTCTTTGCCTGTTTTTCTGCGTTTTCTGTGATTGTAGCTGTATTTTCCTCGTTGAAGGCTATTAATAACTTTGTAACCTTTGAACAAGCAAAAGCAATAACCAAAGAGAAGAATACGGATATAATCATTGTTGTGCCTGATGAACCCATTAATTTGTCAAAGTTAAGTACTAAGAACATCAGGTTGCCTGCAATAAATATTGTGTTGTTAATTCGGGCAAACTTTCTGTCCAAATATACAAATGCAGCAACAAGAAATGGTATAGCGTATACCCAACTATCTACTACAGTACCAACAAGTCTTGTGGTAACAAAAGTAGCCATACCAGCTGCGACCATTATGATACCGCTCTTTTTATCATAAGGCTTGGCGAAACGTACAACTGTTGCAACAATAAGCGCAATAAGACATACCAGAAATACTGTAACACTTCTGAAAGTCAAACCAAGAGAAGTAAGAAGACCGATGGTTTGCATTACAAAAAGATAGATTAATACGCTGGCTACAGCCGGATAAATGGCTCTGTTGGCTCGCTTACATTGTTCCTCTTTCATACTAGATAACCTCCTAATAATTTTTACTCTCCCATGTTTTAATCTAGATACATTATACAAATATTTTCAGAAAAATTAAGGTTTTGTTGCAAATTCACAAAGAATTCACAAAAAACGAGGTCCTAATAGAATTTTTTTCATAATAATAGGAGCCTCTCATTTGAGAAGCTCCCCTGTTTTTAATCCAGTATTTTCTTGATGTCTGAAGTATCAAAGACTTTGTATTCTTTGCCATCTACATTGATCTTGAGATCAATGTGTTTTGGACCTGATTTTGTGGTGCTTTCTTCACCCTCAGCTCCTTCTACTGTATCACCTTCAAACATTGCTGATGAATTAGCTGAATCCTTAGTTTTCATATCCTTGTATTTGTCATATGCAAATGCTCCAGCTACTGCACCGAGTATAAAGGTCATTGTTCCCATATTTTTTCCTCCTTTTTGGTAAATTGTTTAGTGTTTAGCGGATACTAATAATATAACGGTAAGTACAAACTCAAAACACTGTCGTTGTAGAGGAATAGGAGCATCTAATTTTCTGATAGAGGAAATATATGATAAAATAGCTCCATGGGTAGAAAATTAGAGTACAGTATTGGTGCAGAATGGACAGATAAGACGGTTCGTGAATATATGCGTCATATTGGTTTTTCTGAAAAAAACATAACAGTGTTAAAGCGGCATCCTGATGCGGTATTAATCAATAATGAGCCGGCATTGCTAAAAGATCGCTTCAGGGAGGGCGATATTTTTACTGTATCTATGGTTGAGGAGAAGATATCTGAAAAAATACCAGCTGTAAAGCTTCCGTTTCCCATAGTCTACGAGGATGAGGATATTGTTGTAGTTAACAAACCAAGTGGCATGCCAGTTCATCCGTCCTTAAATAACTATGAGAATTCTCTTGGGAATGCTGCGGCATGGTATTTTAAAGATAACAAAGAGCCCTTTGTATATAGATGCATCAATCGCTTGGACAGGGATACTACGGGACTAACCATTTTGGCGAAGCATATGCTTTCGGCCAGTGTGTTATATGATGAAATGACTTCCAGAGATATCAAAAGGGAGTATGTTGCTATCGTTCAGGGGAATGATATAAGGGATGAAGGAATTGTTGACAAGCCTCTTGGGAAGAAGCCTGATTCAGGAATAGAACGCATGGTGGATTATGTAAATGGCGAAAGAGCCATAACCCACTACAAGGTCCTTGAAAGATATGATGACAACTATGCATTAATGTCATTTTATCTCGAAACAGGACGAACGCATCAAATCAGAGTACATATGGCATCCATGGGATGGCCATTAGTGGGAGATTTTTTGTATAACCCAGGTAATACAGACATGACAAGACAGGCATTACATGCAGGAAAACTTGAGTTCTATCATCCTGTAACGGGAAAGCTCATGTCGTTTGAAGCTAAAATTCCAGAGGATATGAAAGAATTTATAGAAAAAATAAAGGGAGAAGAAACATAGAAGATGAGATTATTAGTGCAAAGAGTATTAGAAGGTTCAGTTACTGTCGATGGCAAGATAAATGGAGCAATCCATAAGGGATATGTGGTATTTCTTGGGGTTGAGGATAAGGATACAAGAGAAATCGCTGATAAGATGGCTACAAAGCTTATGAATCTTAGAATTTTTGAAGATGATAATGGTAAGACCAATCTATCCATACGAGATGTGAATGGGGAGATACTCCTTATATCTCAGTTTACACTATATGCAGATTGTCACCATGGCAACAGGCCAAGCTTTATCAATGCCGGAAAACCGGATATGGCCAACGAACTTTATGAATACATGAAGGAGACTCTTGCAAGAGAATGTAAACACGTGGCCAGTGGAATATTTGGGGCTGAGATGAAGGTGAGCCTTGTAAACGATGGCCCTTTCACAATATGGTTGGATTCCGACGAGGTTATCAGAAAATAACAGATAAAAAAGTGGACCGGTGCCTGGTCCACTTTTTTAGTTCCTATAATTCTATGGTCACTTCGCCATCTTTTTTGTATTTGAGATAATCGTAAAGCTTGGATGATGTAAGAAGCTGCTCAGGTTCTAAGTCATCGTCAAACTCAGATAAATCTACAATCTTGCAGAATTCATCAAATTCCATTGGGCTTAGGGTGTTGGCATAGTCCTTGATTTCAAAAAATGACATTCCTGTTAAGTCTTTCATTACTTACCTCACTACATATTTTTTTCTATAAAAGCAACAAGCTGTTCCTTTGGAACAAAACCGATATTCATATCTACAAAATTGCCATCAACAACCATTGCGATAGCGGGAATGGATACTACTCTAAACTGACGAGCAAGCTCAGGAGACTGGTCTGTATCAACTGAATAGAAGTCAATCTTGCCTGCATACTCTTCTGAAAGCTCTTCGAATACAGGAGCCATCATCTTACATGGGCCACACCAGGTTGCATTAAAGTCGATTAATTTAACGCCAGCTGTATCAAGAGACTTGTACTGGGCTTCATCTATCTTTTTTACCATCAAAAAATCCTCCTTACTAGATTTAAAAAGATTATAACCTATATATTTTCTTTTTCAATTAAATGGACTAGAATTAATGGATATTTAAGAAAGGGATAATAAGTATTATGGTTTGCAAGAGTATTACAGAGATTATTGGGAACACACCTCTTCTTGAAGTCACTAATATTGAAAAAGAATTAGAACTTAAAGCAAGAGTATTGGTTAAGCTTGAATATCTTAACCCGGCGGGAAGCACCAAAGACAGAGCTGCACTTAACATGATTGAAGACGCGGAAGCCAAGGGCCTTCTTAAACCTGGAGCTTTGATTATAGAACCAACAAGTGGAAATACAGGTATAGGTCTTGCGGCCATTGCTGCATATAAGGGATACAAGATGATTCTTACCATGCCAGATACCATGAGTGTTGAGCGTATTAACATTCTCAAGGCATATGGCGCCAAGATTGTGCTTACTGAAGGTGCAAGAGGAATGGCTGGTGCGGTGGAAAGGGCGATGGAGCTGGCTAAGGAGAATCCAGGAAGCTTTATTCCTGCTCAGTTTGATAATCCTGCAAATGCCAAGGCTCATTATAATACCACAGGTCCTGAAATCTGGCAGGACACAGATGGTATGGTAGATATTTTTATAGCATCTGTAGGTACAGGCGGAACCATCACAGGTAACGGAGAATACCTAAAGTCAATGAATCCCGATATAAAGGTTATAGCAGTGGAACCATCAGATTCCCCACTTTTATCTGGCGGGCAGGCAGGTCCTCACAAGATTCAGGGAATAGGCGCAAATTTTATTCCTACTGTTCTCAACACAGATATCTATGATGAAGTGATGCCAATCGAGTCAGACGATGCCTTTGATACAGCTAAGCTCTTGGCAAAAAAAGAAGGTATCTTAGTGGGTATTTCATCAGGTGCTGCTTTATACGCTGCAATCTGTCAGGCAAAGAAACCGGAAAATGAAGGCAAAACAATAGTTGCATTACTTCCTGACAGTGGAGACAGGTATTATTCCACACCGCTTTTTGTGGAGTCCTAGTAGATACTGTTGCTTTATATGTGAGGTATTACGTATTAGTAATGATATTGTTGTTATGAAATGTCATCTATTATATTATCCAGAGTTTTAAGAGGGATAATTCCGCAGGAAAACAGGAATATACTATAATCCCAAGACTCATCCACAACCTTACATTTGATTTTATGGTCAATAAGCCAGCTTAAAAGCGCAGGCTTATTGGCTTTTTTTATGCGAAGTCCAGCTTCTGTGCCAGATTCACCAAACAGCATGTCGGATTCTTCAAACCGGGCCTTAATGCTGTTTAACAGCAAAAAAAGCACTTCTCTTTTTGTGCCATAGAGTCTTTTTACTTTTCTGATATGGCGATACAGCTGGTCGTCGCGAAGAAACTGGCACAATGCCAACTGTTCTGTCTTTGATGCAGTCTGGTCGTACAGGTCTTTTACAGAAAGATAAGCATCCATAAGTCTGTCAGGCAAAATCATAAAGCTGATACGAATGGAAGGCAGCAATACTCTGGAAAAAGATCCCAAATATACAACATTATCACCACCTGAAAGGGCATAAATGCTGGGACATGCCATCTTGGAATAGTTTAATTCGTTAAGATAATCATCCTCAATAATAAGATGACCATTTTTGCTGTGTTCTAATATTTCATAACGCCTTGTAATAGGCATGACATCACCCCACTCAGTCATGTGGGCAGGGGATACATAGATAACGTCTGCCTCTTTGTTGCGGATGCCTACAGTAAAATCGTTGTCACTAAAAACCTGGGCATAGCGCTTGAAACCAATGGTTGGCACAGAGGCAGTGGTCATGCCCTGACGCTTGAGAATGGATAGCAACAGTATAAGTAAAGTCTGAGTAGAAGCACCTACTACGATGTTATCCATGGAGCAGTAGATGTTACGTCTTTTTCTTACATAGTTTGACAGCTCGTTTCTAAGTTCTATTTCTCCTTGTGGTTCGCCATAGGATATAAGTCTTGAGGTATCGCGCATGGCACTTTTCATGTAGCGCTGCCACAAATCGAAACAAAAGGCATTTGGATCCTCGCCCACTGTGGAGAGATCGTAACTGGCATGCTCATATGTAAAAGCTACTGTACTTGATTTTTCAATAGGCGTAGTAGCCTTGCAGTTGTTGCTGACATAATATCCAGATCTCTCGCGGCTTATGATATAACCGTCGGCTATTAGCTGAAAATAGGCAGTTTCTGCGGTGGTTTTACTAACGTCTCTGTCTATGCAGCAGGCTCGAAGGGAGGGGAGTTTGTCCCCCTTGCTAAGGGATCCTTTTTCAATAAGCTGACGATAATAGTTATATACTTCCAAATACAAGAGATTGGCAGACATATCTGTACCTCAAAAAATAGTTAGTTTTGTGTATTTATTAAATGACAGAATAAGTATAGCTTAAATGTAAAATAAATGAAACTGTTTCAGATAAATACACATATTCAAGGAGAAGAAACAATGAATTACAAGAGAATACTTACTATTCAAGATATATCATGTGTTGGACAGTGTTCTTTGACAGTAGCGCTTCCAATATTATCAGCCTGTGGTCACGAGACAGTAATACTGCCATCGGCTGTACTTTCAACACATACTGGAGGTTTCACAGATTTTACATTCAGAGATCTTACAGATGATATTCCACAGATTCAAAAGCATTGGCAGAAGGAAGGCATAACCTTTGATGCCATATATACAGGATATCTTGGTTCGCTAAAGCAGATAGATTATGTTGCAAATATTTTTGAGACCATGGGAAAAGAGGGCGCTCCTGTTATTGTGGATCCAGCCATGGCTGACAATGGTAAGCTGTATTGTATTTTTGACGAAACATATGCCAAAGCTATGGCAGGACTTTGCACAAAAGCCGACATCGTGTTGCCTAATATTACTGAGGCAAGCTTCATGACAGGACTTGAATACAAGGAAGAATATGATGAGACCTATATCAAAAATCTGTGTCAGGCAATGGAAGATATGGGAATGAATAAAATAGTTATGACGGGTGTTGGATATGAAGCGAATAAAACCGGAGTGGTTGTTTATGACAGGGGCAACTATGAATATTACTGTCATGAAAAAATAGGCAAAGGCTGTCATGGAACGGGAGATATTTTTGCATCAAGCTTTGTGGGCTCATATTTGTCCGGTAAAACACTATTGGAAGCATCTAGAATCGCAGGTGATTATGTGCTAGAGTGTATTAAGTTAACACGACAGGACGATAGTCACTGGTATGGGGCAAAGTTCGAGCCTGTCTTAGGAGAATTGATTAGGAGATTATAATGTTAAAACTGGCTGAGCTTTTTCAAAATGACATGATACTTCAGAGACGTAAGCCTGTAAGAATATGGGGTACATCAGATTCTGAGGTCAGCGTAAGTGTTACTATCAACAATATTGGTGTGGGTGTATTTGATTTGCCTACAGGTGATTTTTCCATAGAACTGCCACCCCAGGAAGCTATGGAGAATGCCAATATCGAGTTTAAGATAGATGGTAACAGGGAGCTTAGCTTAACAGGTGTTGACTTTGGAGAGATATGGATTGCCGGCGGTCAAAGTAACATGGAATTTTATATGAGATGGGATGCGAATGGACAGGATTTTATCGCTACCCATACAGATGAACATATCAGACATTATGAGGTGGGCAGATTCTGTTTTGAAGGACACAGACAGGAAGGTACCAAGGATGTCTCACATTCCTTCAAGTGGATGAAGCTTGGCCCTGACACTACACAGTATTTTTCTGCTGTAGGAACATATTTTGCCCATGAGCTCAGAGATAAGCTGAATATACCAATTGGAATAATTGCCTGCAACTGGTGTGGTTCTACCGCCAGCGCTTGGTTGGACAGGACAATACTGGAAAATGACCCTGATTTGAGAGTATATGTAGATGATTACAAAAAGGGTCTGGAACAGCTTGATTTATCTAAGTATCATGACAAAATGAAGGCCGCAAGACAAAAGGAATTCAAGAAGGGGCCTGCTGATTTTGAAAAGCTCCACGGGACACTTGCTACCAAGCCAGCTTCTAAACTGACGAAGTTTGTAAGAAGCATAGGCAATCAGCCTCTTGGACCAGAGGAGCCTAACAGACCGGGTTGTCTTTATGAATATATGATAAAAGAAATAGCAGGATTTGCGTGCGCAGGTGTTATCTGGTATCAGGGAGAGACGGATGCCGGTCATGCTGATATCTATGATAAGCTCTTTGGTGCAATGATAGACAACTGGCGCAGAGATTTTAAGGATGAGCTTCCATTCTTTTATGTACAGCTGGCTCCTTTTGAACAATGGCTTAACTGCTATGGCAATGATTTTCCAAAGCTGCGTCAGGCTCAGGCAAGAGCTGAAAAGCAGCTACAAAACGTATATATGGTTTCAATCATGGATGCAGGTGAAAGATATGATATTCACCCTAAGAACAAGGTTGTTCCAGCTCACAGACTGGCGCTTAAGGCTCTAAAGTATATGTATAATGTGGCTGTTCAGTGTGAGGAACCGGAGATTGAGGATGTCATTTTTAAACCAGAGGCTATAGAGGTTGTGTTTAAAAATGCAGCAGGCGGTCTGGAGTGTGACTATGGTTTTAATGAGCTCTTCGACATCAGAGTGGATGGTAATCTCATATCGTACAATGAAAAAATAGTGGATAATACCATAGTAATAACCAGTGACGAATATAAGGCTGACAGCAAGGTTGAGATAGCTTTTGCGTACCGAGACTATCTCAAAATGGATCTGTATAACCGAGCAGGTCTTGCTGCAAGACCTATGGAATGGAGAAGCAATGGACTATAAGAGTGCCCGGGAATTCATATCAGAAACAGCAGGTTTGGGAAGCCGTCTGGGATTGGATTCTATCAAAGAACTGCTGGATAGATTAAACAACCCTCAGGATAAGCTTAAGGTTATACATGTGGCCGGTACCAATGGTAAGGGCTCTACCTGTGCCTTTATGGAGCACGGTTACAGACAGTGTGGATACAGAGTAGGAAGATATATTTCTCCTACTCTTTTT